>JBFILE010000287.1:0-5213 GCA_041599855.1 Thermoplasmatota archaeon | reverse complement strand
TTCGTCTCGAAAAAGCGGACACGTTGGAATCGTGCAGTTGGCGCTCCCGGAACGGTAAAGGCGGCTTCGCACATGGAACAGGCGAGGCTCCCCCACTTGTTTTCCCATTCCCTGCGATGGCCCTCCATCGCAGTCACAGCGGCAGCCCTGCTTGCCGTGATGGCTGCCCAAGGTGCGACGGCTGCCCTCGACTCGACGCCGCCCAGTATCGACCCGTTCATCCTTGACCTCGCCGCCAGCGGGATGCATACCTGCATGGTGCGCGTGGACGGGAACGTGGACTGCTGGGGCAACAACCACAACGGGGAGGCCGAGGATTACGGCGGCGATGCGCGGCAGGTCTCCACCAGCAACGACCACACGTGCATCCTGACCTCGGCCGGGAATGTGGATTGCTGGGGGTACAACGGCTACGGGCAGGCCGAGGATTTTGCCGGCGGGAACGCGACCCAGGTCGCAGCAGGGAGCCAAGACACGTGCGTCGTGACATCGGACGGGAACGTGGATTGCTGGGGCTGGGACGAATATGGGGAGGCGGAAGATTACCACGGCGGCGATGCCACCCACGTCGCCGCCGGTACTGCGCATTCGTGCATCCTGAAGGCGAACGGCACCGCGGATTGCCGGGGTATCAATGCGTTCGGCGAGACCGCCGACTACACGGGGGGCGACGCAACAGCGGTCGCTACCGGATACGGCCACACGTGCGTCCTGCGGTCGAACGGGAACGTGGACTGCTGGGGGCGGAACAATGACGGGCAGGCGGCCGACTACACCGGCGGGGATGCGACAGCGGTCGCGACCGGGTACGCCCACACGTGCGTCATGCGGTCGGGCGGAAACGTGGAGTGCTGGGGGCGGAACAGTTCCGGGGAGGCCGCGGACTACACGGGTGGGGATGCCGCACGGGTTGCAGTCGGTGCCGGTGGGTCCCACACGTGCATCGTGACCTCCACGGGGAGCGTGGACTGCTGGGGAGCCAACTTCGATGGGCAGGCCGAGGATCGCCGTCGCACCGTGGAGGCCACCGGCCCGGACGGCACGAAGGTCACGTACACGGTGCCCGCGGCATCGGATGATGTGGATGGCAGCCTCACGGCGTCCTGCGCGCCCGCATCCGGCAGCACGTTCCCGGTGGGGGTGTCCACCGTGACCTGCACGGCCACGGACGCCGCAGGGAACAGCGCCCAGTCCATGCTCGCGGTCACGGTCCAGGACACGACGGCGCCCCGGATCGATCGCGGCGTGAAGGACGTGGCCACCGGAAATTCCCACACCTGCATCGTGGAGTCGGACGGTGGCGTGGACTGTTGGGGCGATTACATGGGCGCGTACACGGAGGATCCCAATTATGGCGGCGGAGCTCCGTATGCCGGGAATTCGGCCACGGCGATTGCCTCCGGTTGGACGCATACCTGCATCCTGACGACGATCGGCAACGTGGAATGCTGGGGGCAGAATAGCTACGGCGAATCGGCCGACCACACAGGCGGCAATGTGTCCGAGGTCGCCGTCGGCTTTGGACGGACCTGCGTCGTGACAACGGACGGAAACGTGGACTGCTGGGGGAATTCCCATGGGAGTGCCATCGACTATGCCGGGGGCGACGCAACCCATGTGGACTACGAACAGATTTCCATGTGGTGCATCACGAAAACCTCCGGCATCGTGGATTGCAACGACGTCAACGACGTCATTGAGGGGCTGGCGACTCGAGCGGTCGGGGATGCCGTGCAGGTTTCCGTCGGCGAGTACCACGCGTGCGCCCTCATGACGGATCGCAACGTGGACTGCTGGGGGGACAACACCGAATTGCAGGCGGAGGATCGGTCCATGGGCGATGTGGTGCAGGTGTCCGCCGGCGGATTCCACACGTGCGCCGTCCTGACGAACGGGAACGTGGCATGCTGGGGCCGTTCCGTGGAAGGGCAGTCGTCGCCCTATGACGGGGGTGACGCCGTGAAGGTCTCCGCCGGATACAAACACACGTGCATCGTGAAGTCGGACGGTGACGTGCAATGCTGGGGCTTGAACGACCTCAGCCAATCCGTTGACTACGCGAACCCGCCCCTTCCGCCGGTCGAGGCGACGGGGCCGGACGGCGCCACGGACACGTATGCGGTGCCGACGACCACCGATACCGTGGACGGCAGCATCGCGACCACATGCACGCCCGCTTCCGGCAGTTTCCTGCCGGTGGGGACGACGACGGTCACGTGCACCGCCACGGACGCCGCCGGGAACGGCGCCTCGGCCACCTTCGAGGTGACGGTCGAGGACACCACGGTACCCGTCCTCGCGGCCCATGACCGGACCGTGGAGGCAACAGGGGCGGCCGGGGCGACCGCGACCACGACGTGGACCGACATCGTGGACGGAAGCGGCACCACATCCGATTGCACGCCCACCTCCGTCGCAGCCGGCACCGCCGCAAGCGTCACATGCTCCCGCACCGACGCCAGCGGCAACACGGGGACCGCGACCTTCACCCTCACCGTCGAGGACACGACACCGCCCACGATCCATGCCGGCGTGAAGGCAGTCGGGGCAGGCGGCGCCCACAGCTGCATCCTCACGACCCACGGGAACGTGGACTGCCATGGCCAGGATTCCCATGGGCAGGCCGAGGATCATGTGGACGGGGACGCGTCGGCCATCGCCCTGGGGGGGTCCCACACGTGCATCCTCCTCACGAACGGGAACGTGGACTGCCGGGGCCACAACACGGAGGGGCAGTCCGAGGATTACGCGGGGGGCGATGCGACCGGGGTGACCGCCGGCAATTACCACACGTGCATCGTGACGACGGGCGGGAACGTGGACTGCTGGGGCCTGAACCACGTGGGGCAGGCCGCCGATTATGCCGGCGGCGATGCGACGACGGTTTCCGCGGGGGCGTACCACACCTGCATCATGACGACGGCCGGCAACGTGGACTGCTGGGGCCTCGATACGGACGGGCAGGCCGCGGACTATTCCGGCGGGGACGCCGCGGCACTGGCCGCCGGCGGGTACCACACGTGCATCAGGACCACGGCCGGAAACGTGGACTGCTGGGGCAAGGACACGGACGGCCAATCCGCGGATTACGCGGGCGGCGATGCCGCACAGGTCGCAGCCGGTGATTTCCACACGTGCATCGTGACCAGCGCGGGGAACGTGGACTGCTGGGGACAGGACACCTACGGGCATGCCGTGGATGATGCGGGTGGTGACGCGCAGGAGGTGGCCGCCGGGGCCCTCCACACGTGCATCCGGAAGGCCGACGGGAACGTGGAGTGCTCCGGCTGGAACGCGCACGGGCAGGCGGCCGACTACGCGCCGCGACCCGCCCGCGAGGCCACGAGTGCGAGCGGTGCCCCCGTCACGTGGGCGCCCACGACGTGGACGGATGCGGTGGCCGGAAGCGGCACCGCCACATGCGACCTCGACCGGGGCGCCACATTCCCCCTCGGCACCACCACGGTGACATGCAGCGCGACGGATACCCATGGCAACACGGCGACCCAGACGTTGGCGGTCACGGTCCAGGACACCACGGCGCCGCGGATCCATGCCGGCGTTCGTGACATCGCCGCCGGCGGCATCCACACGTGCATCGTGACGACCGACGGGAACGTGGACTGCTGGGGCGGCAACCCCAACGGGCAGGCCGCGGACCACGCGGGAGGAAGCGCCTCCGGCGTCACCGCCGGTGAGGATCACACCTGCATCCTGACGACGAGTGGCCACGTGGACTGCTGGGGGTACGAAAGCGACGGGCGGGCGACTGATCACTCGGGCGGCAACGCCACGCAGGTTGCCGCCGGCAAGTACCACACCTGCATCCTGACGACGGATGGGAACGTGGATTGCCAGGGCCTCAACGACTACGGGCAATCCGCGGACTACACAGGAGGCGACGGGACGCAGGTCGCGGCCGGCGGCTGGCACACGTGCGTCCTGAAGGTGGACCGGAACGTGGCGTGCCATGGATACGACGCCAACGGCATCGCGACCGCCTATTCCCGCGGGGATGCCCAAGCCGTGGCGGCCGGCCGCATCCACACCTGCATCCTGACGACCGGCGGGAACGTGGAATGTCAAGGGTTCAACACCGACGGGCAGTCCGCGGATTACGCAGGCGGGGATGCCGCAGCGATCGCCGCCGGGGAATTCCACACGTGCA
Source organism: Thermoplasmatota archaeon (assembly GCA_041599855.1). Lineage (GTDB taxonomy): Archaea > Thermoplasmatota > SW-10-69-26 > JACQPN01 > JAJPHT01 > JBFILE01. Next base: position 1,045 of record JBFILE010000287.1, on the reverse strand, counting down.
TCCTGACCGCGAGCGGCAACGTGGACTGCTGGGGCTACGACAGCGACGGGCAGGCCGCAGACTACACGGGTGGCGACGCAACCGCGGTCACGGCGGGCGGCTACCACACGTGCATCGCGAAGACGAACGGGACCGTGGACTGCCGGGGCCGCGACAACTTCGGGCAATCCGGCGATTTCGATCCTCGTCCCGCCGTTGAGGCCACCGGCCCGACCGGCGCCGCCACTACCTGGCTTCCGACGACGTGGACGGACGCCGTGGACGGGACCGGCGCGTCCACGTGCGACCGCGCAAGCGGCGAAACCTTCGCGGTCGGCACCACCACGGTGGGCTGCACCACCACGGACGCCCAGGGCCACACGACATCCGTGACATTCCCCGTCCGCATCGAGGATACCACGGCGCCCGTGCTCGAGGGCCACGCCCGCACCGTCGAGGCGACCGGCCCGTCGGGAGCCACCGCAGGCACGCCATGGACAGACCTGGTGGACGGGAGCGGCACCACCTCCGACTGTACACCCACCACGGTCGGAGCCGGGTCCACGTCCAACGTCACCTGCACCCACACGGATGTGAGTGGCAACACCGGGACAACGACCTTCCCGCTTACGGTTGTGGACACGACTCCGCCCGCCATCACGCAGGCCGACGTGACCGCAGAAGCCACCGGCCCCAACGGCGCCAGGGTGACATTCACCCCGACGGCGACGGACCTCGTGGACGGTTCCCTTGTCGCCATCTGCACACCCGCAAGCGGCGGAACGTTCACCCTCGGAACCCACACGATCACATGCACCGCCGAGGACGCCGCCGGGAACAGCGGAAGCGGCTCCTTCACCGTCACCGTGCAGGATACGACGGCCCCCGGGATCCATCCGGCGGTCAGGAATGTCGCGGCCGGATGGGGCCACACATGCATCGCGACGACCGACGGGAACGTCGAATGCTGGGGCGACAACGAGTACGGACAGATCGCCCCCTATTCGGTTGGCGACGCAACAGCCGTCGATGCCGGCTACGGCCACACCTGCATCCTCACGTCCGG
>JBFILE010000286.1:0-5214 GCA_041599855.1 Thermoplasmatota archaeon | reverse complement strand
GCGCGACGATGATCCTCAAGTTGGCACTACGCCCCCTTCCGCCCGGCTCCGCCGCCCCCCTTGGAGGCGACCCCTCATGGCGCTCGGGTGATCTCCACGACGTGATGGGTTCCGCAAGCATCCGACGCAACCCTTCGGGTGGGTGGGATTTTCGACGCGACTCGATCGGCTCCAAATTCCACCGGAAGCGACCCATCGCAGGGGGCACATGCCAACGTCGATCCTGCAGGCTCCGTCCCGCCCCGGAGATGGCCCTCCGAGGCGGAACCACCCTGTGGCTGCCCGGCCTCGTGGTCCGCGACGCTTGACGGGTCCCGCCGTCTCACTCCCACAATTCCGGCACGGCGTACAACTGCACATGATGGCATCCGGAGCACACGGTCGGCAACGCCCGCACCCCGTCCTTCGCCGTGGTCTTCCCCGTCATCGGGTCCACGTGGGGCATGTTCACGGGTCGCGCAATCTGGAAGAACACGCCTTCCAACCCGCGGGACGTGTCCGTCTCGTGGCCGCAGGCGACACACTGGGGAACACGGTCGATGAGGCGATCGATGGCGCGGCTCAAGGGTTCAGGAATGGTCTGCATCGCCATGGTTTCAGCGCGGCATGACCCTTCGGGAGGGAGTCCTTTTCGGTTTCGTCGCCCAGGCCTCCCCGCGCGCCTGCACGCCGCGACAAACCGACCCGCCCGCCGAAGGATCAGTTCTGGGACCCGCGCTGGTACTTGGCGATGACGTCGTGGATGTATTCCTTCGAGACGCCGAGGTCGCCGGCGCGGATGATGAGGCCCTGGATCTCGGCTTCATCAAGGGTCGGGATGATGGCTTCCACGTAGGATTCCATGAGGACGCGGTCGAGGTCGTCCGGCTGCGTCCCCTCGTTGTTGAGGCGGTCCACGAGGATGGTGGCGGTCCGTTGCACGACAAGGGGGGCCGCTTCCGGCCATGCGCGCTGGATGACGGCGGCTGCCTGGACGGTGTCGAAATTGGCGCCCATGGGAGCCATGTCAGGGCTCATGGTTGAAAAAGGAGTCGCCACGACCCTTTCGGGAAGGGCGGCGGTTGGGCCGGCGGACGTGGGCTGGGCGACGGCGTGCCGAGCGTTGTGCGGGTGCGCGGCGTCGACGCGTGGGTCGGCCTCCCGCCACCCGCGACCCATCTATTCCCACCCCATCATCCCCCGCCCCGCGCTCGGCGGGATCCCCCATGACGGTGCCCGCACATCGACACGGCCCCACGGCCGCCATCACTCCCGACGCCGCGCGAGGAATTCCCGCGGTGCCCGCGCCGCTTCCGCGATGACACTCCGGCGGAGCGGCGTCGCACCCGTGGTCCGCCACGCGAGGAACCACAGCGTGCCGAGGCCGAGAACGGCGGTCGTTGTCGTGGCCACCGCCGCCCCCACGACGCCATGGGCCGTGATGAGCACGTAGTTCAACGGCACGTTCAGCGCGACCTGCCCCACGCTCACCCACGTCAACGTGCCCGCATGGCCGTGGACGGTGAGGAGACTTGCCGCCGGGATCGCCATCGCGGTGGCGGCGCCGAACGCCATGAGGACGAGGAGCGGCGCGTACGCGCCCGCGAACCCGGCGCCGTAGATCTGGAGCACGAACGGCCCGAGGAGCACATACCCGAGGGCGAGCGCCACACTCATCACGAGGGTGATCAGGGTGCCGCGCGCGTACCCTTCGCTCGTGTCCTTCCCGCGGCCTGCGAGTTCACTCAGCGCCGGCATGAGGGCCGTGCCCACGGCGCCCGACGCCGTCACCATGACGAACGTGAGCTGGTAGGCGACATTGTACACGCCGGCCTCCACATTCCCGCGGAGGCCACTCAGCATCAGGGTGTCCGTCCACACCAGCATCTGGGTGAGGAAGCTGATCGCGAGGAGGCGCATCCCGTACGTGGCGAGGTACCGGCCGATCCGGGAATCATACCGCAGGCGGAACGGGTTGTACGCTCGGGTCGCGAACGCGAGGCTCATGATCGTCGTGCCAAGGAGGCTGGTCGCGATGATCGTGTACACGTTCACGCGGCCCAGCGCAACGAGCACGAGCACCGCGACGAGTCCGCTGAGGGGGCCGAGGACGAGGATGAGGTTCCGCTTCAACATGCGGTTCTCGGCCTCGAGACGTGCCGTCCCGATCTCGAACGGAACGCCGAGGATCAATGTCGCACTCATGAGGACGATGGCCCACGGCGGGACATGGAAGATGGGCGCGACCACGGGCGCAAGGAGGGCTGCGGCTCCCGTGAACAACATGGCGCCCACGAACTTGATCGTGAAACTCGTGCCGAACACCGCATCCGGGTCCGCGCCTTCCCGGTGGAACGCGATGATGCTCGGGGAATGGGTGAAGTTCGAGAACGTGCGACCGAACTCGATGAGGCCTGCGATGACGGCCAGGATGCCGACGCCCGCCGGTCCCAGGGTGCGCGCCACGATGAGGCCGCTCAAGGCGCCGAAGAGGCCGGCCGATGCGAGGCCCGCCACGTTCAGCGTGGAATTCGTGAAGATGCCCGGGCCCGTCGGCGCAGCATCCGGATCCGCGTCCTCCGCGGGGCCCGCGCGATCACTTGCCAAGAGCATGCGCGTACGTCTCCATGAGGCGGTCCACCACGGTTGGCCACAGGTGCGCGCGGGCCCGGACAAGACCCCGCTCCGCGTACGCGCCCATCGCGGCCGGATCCTTCAGGAGGTCCGCAATCGCAAGGCCGAGGCGCGTCGGATTCCGCGCCGGCGCAATGATGCCGGCGTCCCCCACGACCTCCGGCATGCCGCCTTCCGTCGTCGCAACCACGGGCTTCCCCTGCGCCATCGCTTCAAGGAGGACGATGCCGAACGCCTCGTAATGGCTCGGGAGGACGAACACGTCGCACGCGGCATACGCGTCCCGCGGATCCGCCACGCCGCCGAGGAAGCGCACGCGGTCCGACACGCCCAGATGCCGCGCCAACGCTTCCGCGCCGGCGCGGGCGCCCGCATCGCGGCCGCAGAACGCCACCGTGGCCTGCGGATGCAGGGCGAGGATGGCGGGGGCTGCCGCAACAAGGTCATCCACACCCTTGTCGTGGGCGAGGCGTGCGAGGAACACCACGACTGGCCCGCCGTCGATCTGGTGGGCCTTCCGGAACCCGGGCCCATCCCCCGGGAGGAACGCGGATTCAGGGATACCGTTCGGCACCACGTCCACCCGTGCCGGGTCCACTCCCAGGTCCTCGTAATGGGCAACCTCGTGCTCCGTGACAGCCACGAGGCGGGACGCCTGCGCGAGGGCCCGGCGACCCCGCAGCGTGTCATACTTCCATCGCGCAGCCCGCACGAGGGCATTCTCCGGCGGGTAGAATCCGTGGGCCGTCACAACAAGCGGGATTCCGGTGGCGCGGCTCGCGGCAGCCGCAGCCTCGATGGTGTGGAACCGGTAGGAATGGGCGTGGTACAGGTCCGGTGCCTGCGCGATCAGCCACTCCTCAAGGCCCCGCATCGGGAGCCACGGCGGCAGCAGGTACTCGCCCTTGAACGGCGGCCGCGTCGCGAACCGCTTCACCCGGTACGTGGCGCCATCCTCCTCCCGGATGGTTTCCGCATCGAGGGACGGGGCATCCGGATGCGCACTCGTTGCGACCGTCACATCGTGGCCGCGACGCGCCTGCTCCCGGGCGACTTCGCGCACGTGCGTCTCCGCTCCCCCGATCGCGGGATGGAAGCGCTGGATCACATGCACGATGCGCATCGGGGCCAAGGAAGCGTCGATGGGGAGGCCGGTATATAGGGAATAGGGACGCCGGGGCGCGTTTGCGCCATCGCCCACGCCGACATTGGCCAGCATCCGCGCCACAAATGGTAAAAGCCCCATCCCGGCTCGACAGCGCATATGCTCCGCGCCTTGAGCCTCACGTTCGTCATCACCCTCGTTGCCTTCGCAGGCTGCATCTCGCCCGCCGACGACCCGGTCGCCGGCACCGCGTCCACGACCCAGCCCGTCAACCTGCAGACGCACATGAGCGTCACCCCCGAAGGCGCGAGTGCCCACACATTCCTGAACGACTTCGCCATGGGATACCCGAACCGCGCCGGGGGAACCGTGGAGAACAACAACGCCCGCGAGTACCTCGTGGCCGAACTCGAAACCATGGGCCTCGAAGTCGAGATCCATGAATACAACCCCCCGCGCGGCATCAACATCATCGGCATCCACAAGGGCGTCGTCGCCCCTGAGGAATGGGTCGTCATGAGCGGTCATTACGACACCGCCGTCTCCACCGTGTACGGCGCATTCGATGACGGCGCCGGCGTCGCGGCCGTCCTTGAGATGGCGCGCACGTACTCCACGCGCGACTGGAACCGCAGCATGGTGTTCGCCTTCTTCGACGAGGAAGAGCGCGGCCTCCTCGGATCCCGCGCCTTCACCCGCGACTACCTCGAACGCGACGACGTTGAACTCGTCGCCAACATCAACCTCGACCCGCCGGGCCTGAACTGGCCGTGCGCCGACCCCGACGGCACGCCCCTCCCCGTGACCGTCGTCCACGCCGGCGACGCCACCCCCGGAGTCACCGTCCTCATGGATGCCGTGGCCGCCGTCTCCGACGCCATCGGCATCCCCGCCGGTGCCCGCGAATACCGCCAAGGCAACATCCCCCTCGCCACCGTCATGGGAACCGGAGCCAGCGGCACCTCCGACCACGCGAGCTTCACCACGATCGGGGTGCCCGCCATCTTCATGGGGAGCAGCGTCGGGAAAAGCATCGCCATCTTCTCGGCCATGACGTACGGGCTCCACACGCCCATGGACACCGTCATGCAGATGGAAGCCCGATGCGGCGGTGCGAGCCTCCTCAAGGACGCATTCCAGGTCATCCTCGACCTCGCGTACGGGACCCTTGTGACAGTGGATTCCACGCCCACCGGGATGCTGCTGTCCGGTGAGCCGTCCGGTGAGGAAGCCGTCAAGGAAGGCCCCGGCCTCGTCCTCGTCGGAGGAAGCCTCGTCCAGTCGCCGTTCTCCCGCTGAATCGCGGGTGATGCCGAGGTCCGGAAGGGGCCGTGGCGGGGGCGAGGGTGCGCAGGCCTGGGGCTTCGCGTTGCCTGACCCTTGGGGCTATCGACATCGGATGCCTGGCTTCATTGCGCCTGGTCGCCCGCCCGGCCGCCCGACTGCCCAAGCCGGCATGGCCTCCGCGCTCTCCGCGCCCTCCGTGTTGATGGACT
>JBFILE010000285.1:0-5220 GCA_041599855.1 Thermoplasmatota archaeon | reverse complement strand
GCAAGGCCCGAACTCCTTGCCCACCTGGCACATGTGGCGGTCGGCGAGGAACCCGTGGCGGACGCGCCGGCCCCCGGCGTGGACCTCACGGGCCGCCGGATCGTCGTCGCCCTCACCGATCCCACGGCGGACGCATACGTGGACGTCGCCCGCGCCCACGGGGCCCGCGCCGAGGCGTGGGTCCTGTCCGGCACCGCTCCCATTCCCGGTGAGGTTCCCGGCGCGGTCCGCGACGCGTGGCACGCCGGGGGCACATGGGTCGCGCTCGCAAGTTCCCGAGCTGTGGACGCCGTCGCCCGCCTCGAAGCCGAATGCGGCGTCGGCCCCGGCGTCAAGGTCGCCGCCATTGGACGCGGCACTGCCTTGGCCCTCCGCCGCGCCGACCTTCCTGTTCACCTCGTCGCGCCCGAAGCGACCGGCGCGAACCTGGCTGCGACCCTCGCGCCCATCGCGGGCGCCGGAACCGCCGTCATCATGCCCCGCGCCAAGGACGCGACGCCGGACCTGGAAACCGGTCTTGCCGCAGCCGGGCTCACGCCGATCCCGTGGACCGTGTACGAGACCGCGGTCACCGACCCCGCCCCCGCCATGCCGTTCCAGCCCGCGGAGACCCTCCTCGTCGGCGCACCCTCCATCGCACGCCGGATCGCAGAACTCGGCCACGGCCCCGCGATCGCCCGCCAATGGGTTGCGATGGGGCCATCCACCGCGAAGGTCTTACGCGAAGTCGGGTTACCCGGTCACGCGATCCTGCCGCGCCCGTCCCCGGGCGCGTTCCTTGAGGTGCTCCCCCCATGACCCGGCCCCGACGCCTCCGCCGAACCCCCGCCCTCCGCGGTCTCGCCCGCGAGACCCACCTCACGCCGGACGTCCTCATCGTCCCCCACTTCATCCTCCCCGGGTCGGGCCAGCGGGAAGCCATTCCCAGCATGCCCGGCATCGAACGCTGGAGCGCCGACATCGCCGTCAAGGAATCCGAGGCGGACCTCGCCCGCGGACTCCGCGCGGCCCTTCTCTTCGGCCTCCCGATCCCGGAATCCAAGGACGCCGAGGGCCGCGCCGCCGCCGACCCCGAAGGACCCGTCCCCCGCGCCATCCGCGCGTTGAAGGAGCAGCACGGCGACGCCCTCACTGTCATCGCCGACGTGTGCCTCTGCGCGTACACGACCCACGGTCACTGCGGCGTCCTCGACGGCCACGGACACGTCGCGAACGACGCAAGCCTCGACCGCCTCGCCGCCGCCGCCGTCACCTATGCGGACGCGGGTGCGGACGTCATCGCCCCCAGCGACATGATGGACGGCCGCGTCCACGCCATCCGCGACGCCCTCGATGCGGCCGGCCACGAGGACGTCCTCATCCTGAGCTACAGCGCGAAATACGCGAGCGCCTACTACGGGCCCTTCCGCGATGCCGCAAAGAGTGCGCCCGGAACCGGCGACCGGAAGAGCTACCAGATGGACCCCGCGAACGTGCGCGAAGCCATCCGCGAATGCCTCCTCGACGAACAGGAAGGTGCGGACGCCCTCATGGTGAAGCCGGCCCTCGCGTACCTCGACGTCATCCGCGCCGTTCGCGAACACACCGCGCTGCCCCTTGCCGCCTACAACACGAGCGGCGAGTACGGCATGGTGAAGGCCGCCGCCGCGAACGGCTGGATCGATGAGGCCGCGGTGGTCCGCGAGAACCTCCTCGCCATGCGGCGCGCAGGCGCCGACTGGATCATCACATACCACGCGCGCGACGCCGTGGACAAGGGGTGGCTCGAATGACCGACGGACTCCCACCGCGCACCGTGAAGGCAAGCGAGACGAACGAATCCCTGTACAAGCGCGCGAGCGACCTCATGCCCGGCGGCGTGTCGAGTCCCGTGCGCGCCTACCGCGCCGTCGGGGGTACCCCGCGCTTCTTCGTGAAGGGCGACGGCGCCCACCTGTTCGACCTGGACGCGAAACGCATCATCGACTTCCAGATGGCCTTCGGCCCATTGATCCTGGGTCACGCGCATCCTGTTGTGGTCGGCGCCGTGCGGCAGGCGGCCGCGAACGGCCTCGCGTTCGGCACGCCGCACCCGGACGAGGTTCGCCTCGCCCACGCCATCACCGAGCACCACCCGGCAGCCGACTGGGTCCGCTTCACCACCAGCGGCACGGAAGCCGTCATGAGCGCGGTACGACTCGCGCGCGCCGCCACCGGCCGCGACCTCGTCCTCAAGTTCGACGGGTGCTACCACGGCCACTCCGACGCCCTCCTCGTCAAGGGCGGCAGCGGCCTCGTCACCTTCGGCGCGTCCTCAAGTGCCGGCGTCCCCGAAGCCACCGTCCGCGACACGGCGGTCCTGCCCCTCGACGATGACGAAGCCCTGGAATCGTTCTTCCGCGCCCACGGCGACCGCCTCGCCTGCGTCCTCATGGAAGGGATTCCCGCCAACGCCGGGCTCCTCAAGCAGCGCCCCGCCTTCCTCAAGCGCCTCCAGACCCTCACGAAGGAGGCCGGCGCCCTGTTCATCCTCGACGAAGTCATCACGGGCTTCCGCCTCGGCCTGGGGGGTGCCACCGCCCACTACGGCCTCAAACCCGACCTCGTCACCTTCGGCAAGGTCATCGGCGGCGGCCTCCCCGTCGGCGCCTACGGTGGCCGCCGTGCCCTCATGGACATGGTGGCCCCCCTCGGCCCCGTGTACCAGGCCGGAACCCTTGCCGGAAACCCCCTCGCCATGGCGGCGGGGCTCGCCCAGATCGAGACCCTCGCCCGCACCGACCCGTTCAACGAGCTCGCAAACCGCACCGCGACCTTCGCGAAAGCCATCCGCGACGCCGCCCACGACAACGGCCTCACCATGACCGTCCCCTACGAAGGCAGCATCCTTTGGCCCGTCGCATCCGACGAAGCCCCCACGCGCATCGACCGCGTGCCCGAAGCGGCTGCCCGCTTCTACACCCGCCTCCACGGGAACCTTCTTGCCGAAGGAGTCTTCCTTCCGCCGAGCGCCTACGAGGTCCACTTCATGAGCACCGCCCACTCCCCCGACGTCCTCGACGCAGCCATCACCCGCTACCAGACCGTCTTCCGCACCTTGAAACAGGACATGAAGGACAAGGAGGTGGGCGCATGAACGGCCGTGAGCGATTCCTCCACGCAGCCAAGGGCGAGCACGTGGACCGCCCCCCGGTGTGGTTCATGCGGCAGGCCGGCCGCTACCTCCCCGAGTACATGGCACTCCGCGAGCGGTACCCGTTCGAGGAAGCCGTCCGGCGACCCGATGTGGCCAGCGAGATCACCCTCCAGCCGATCCGCCGCCTCGACGTGGACGCCGCCGTGATCTTCAGCGACATCCTCGTCCCCTTCCCCGGCATGGGCCGCAAGGTCACCTTCGGGAACGGCGGACCCCGGGTGGACCCCATCGTCCTCCCGAGCCAGGTGGATAACCTCGCCGTTCCCGACCCCGAGGAGCACATGGGCTTCGTCCTGGAAACCATCCGGCGCGTCCGGGAAGCCATCCCCGACAAGGCCGTCCTCGGCTTCGCCGGCGCACCCTTCACCCTCGCCGCCTACCTCCTCGAAGGCGGCGGATCCAAGGATTTCGCCGCCACGAAGCGCTTCATGTACCAGGAACCCGAGGCGTTCGACCGGCTCCTCGCCACCTGCGCCGACACGATCGCCTGGCACCTGCAGGCGCAGATGGACGCGGGGGCCGACGCCATCCAGATCTTCGACACGTGGGCCGAGAACCTCGCCCTCGACGAGTACCGCGACATCGTCATGCCCCACGTGAAGAGCGTGATCCGGCGCGTCCGCGGCAAAGGCAAACCCGTCATCCTCTTCGCCCGCGGCACAAGCCACCTCCTGCCCGCGCTCAAGGAATGCGGCGCCGACGTCCTCAGCGTGGACTGGCGCGTCCGCCTCGAAGACGTGGCCAAGGAAGTGCCCGGCATCGCCCTCCAAGGCAACATGGACCCGACGCGGCTCCTTGCGCCCGTGAAGCGCGTCGAAGAGGAAACCCGCAAGGTCCTCGAAGACGGCGCCAACGTGAAGGCCGGCCACATCTTCAACCTCGGCCACGGCGTCCTGCCGTCCACGCCGGTCGAGTGCGCAGAAGCCATGGTGCGCACCGTGCAATCATGGACGCGCTGAGGCGCGTCCTGCATCCGGCGCGTGGCGCCGGATACCTGGACGCACTGAGGCGCGTCCGGCATCCGGCGCTTGACACCTGGCCGCGTTGATACGCGTCCTGCGTCAAGCGCGTGGCGTGTCGCAGTCTCGTCAAGCGCGAGTGCTTCTACGCCAGACCCGCGGAGCGCGGGGGTGGCGCGGAGGGGGCGGCAGCCCCCTTCGCCCGGCGCGGCAAACGTACGCCCGGAGCGGGCTTGGCCCGCGGAGGGCGGGCCGAAAAGTGCCGCGTCGGAAGGAATCAAGGTACTTTGCACGCGCGAAGCGCGTGCAAAGTACCGTCGCGAAGGCTATGACCCAGATGCGCGATGGACGCGTCCATGCGCGTCATCGTGGTCGGCGCCGGACTCAGCGGCCTCACCGCAGCCCACGTGCTCCGCCGCGACGGCCACGATGTCACCATCCTTGACGACGGCGACGAGCCTGGCGGCCTCATCCGGACCACCCGGATCGGGGGGTGGATGGTCGAGGACGCCGTCCCTGCATGGCTTCACCCCCATCCCGGCATGATGGGCCTCCTTGACGAACTCGGCCTCGCCGATGACCTCGTGGAAGCCAAACCCACGGCCGCCATCCGGTACATCATCCACCGCGGGCGTCTCACGCCACTGCCCACGAAACCGCAAGCCCTCCTGACTTCGCGGTTGTTCAGTCTACGGGGCCGCCTCCGCATCCTCCGGGAACTCCGGGTACCCCCCCGGGAATTCGGCACCGAGGAATCCGTACACGCCTTCGCCACCCGCCGCTTCGGCCCCGAAGCCGCCCCCATCGCCGACGCCGGCATCACGGGCATCTACGCCGGCGACCCCACACGCCTCAGTGTCGACCATGCCTTCCCCGACCTTCGGCGCATGGAACTCGAACACGGCAGCATCCTCCGCGCCACCGCAGCGCGGGCCCGCGAACGCCGCGCCGACGGCGGCGCCACGCCGCGCCTCGCCACCCTCGCAGGCGGCATGGGATCCCTCATCAGGGCCCTTGTCGGCGACGTGCACATCATTCCGCGCACCCGTGTCGCCCGAGTTGAACGGCACGGCGCCGCCGACGCCG
>JBFILE010000284.1:0-5259 GCA_041599855.1 Thermoplasmatota archaeon | reverse complement strand
CAACCTCGCCGCGCTCCGCGCGGCTCGGTAGCGCCCCACCCCGCCACCCGGCTCCGCCTCCCCCGGAGGCGACACCTCGCCGGACGATATCCCTTGAGGGGGCACCTCCGGGGCGGGCCCGGGTTCCGATGGCATACCCGTCAACGATCCGAACCACGGCTCGCCGTGGGGACTGATCTTGACTCAGTTCATCCGAAGCTTCGGCATGTCCGTGATGTCGGACCCTCCGCCACCGCCGCCTGACGGGCAGCCGGTGATGGGCGCGAGCCCGAGGTCTGCGTTGTTGAGGGTGGCGACGTCGATGACGGCGTTCGCGACTGCGGGATTTGCGCAGTAGGTCAGCTGCCACGAGGCCGCGGCGTCGGCGATGTCCCGCATGTGGCCGGCGCGCGCGAGGGCCGTCCACAGGTGGCGGAACTCGGCGTCCACGGGGTCGTTCCCTGCGGGGTCTGCGAGGTCTTCGAAGATGTGCCGGACGGATCCTTCGTCGGAGGTTCCTTTGAGGCAAGCTGGTCGCGTCGCTTCGGTGGTGAGGATGAAGTTGCGTTCGGCAGCGCTCGCGAAGAAGTCGGCCCAGCCCTCGGCGAGCGCGGTTGCGGGGCTCGTGTTCTGGCAGTCATAGTGGTTCGGGACGTAGTCCGTCGTGTCGATACCGCCGAGGAGCTTGTGGTGGACGAAGTGCCCGTACTCGTGGTACAGGGTGTTCAGGCCGCCCGAATCGGACACGTAGATGTTGTTCGCGTGGGTGTACAGGCCTGCCCACCAAGCACCCTGCACCGGGTAGACCGCCTGGACCTGCCCGGGCACCGCGCCGCCGGCCTCCTGAAGGGCGTAGGTGGCCCGCGTCAACTTGTCGAGGAAGAAATGACCGAGGGCGACATCGTCCGCCCAGTGGTAGCCGGTGAGGGTGCGGGTGGAGCCCGTGTCGTACCGGCAGTCGTCACCCACGCTGTCTCCGTTGTCCATCTGCATGTTGTCGAAGGGTTCGCACACGTACTGGAATGTGACGCCGGAAGACATGCGCTGATGGTCCAGCCGGGACCCGAATGATCCGAGGGCGGCAGTGCCGGCCACCGGTTGGATCTCGCGGACGACGCCCCGGTAGGTCTTGCTCGCGGTTCCCTCGTTGATGCCGAGCGGCGTGGGCTGGGCGCCGTAGCCGTCCCGCATGAGGACGCGGCCGTTCTCGAAGGTGAGCGCCGCGTAGATGTCGATGGTGCCGTCGCGCCGGGTATGGTCGATGACACCGGTCCAGGTGAACTGGCCTTGACGATCGGTCGTGACCGTGGCGACGTGATGCGCCTGGATGCCGTTGAAGATCCCCGTTCCCGGATCGTCGAGGATGACGATGCCGACTCCGCTCTGGTCGATTGCGTCGAAGACGTTGTCCATCACGGGCGTGTGCTCCCGCTCGTAGAGGCGGACCTGGGTGAACGGAGCCGTCGTCCCCGTGATCGTAAGGATCGTGACTCCGTCCACACTCGCGGCTTCCGCAACAAGGGCCGTGGGGAGTACAAGGGCAAGACACGCAAGCGCAACGATTCGGTGCGTCATGACCCGCCATGACGCCCCGGAAGGCTGTCTTTTGGGGAGCGGTTCTTTTCGCCGTCCGTCACCCACTCGGCTGCCGGTCCTGGCAGGTCCTCGGCGCACCATCGACGACAACGACGCCGGCGAGGGCGAATCCGTCCAGATCCGTCACCGGCGAACCCCCAGCCACCGGCGCGCCGAGGAGACTCCCCGTCAACGCCAGCCCCGCGTGTGCTTTGCAATCCTGCGAACGTCAATGCCCCGCAAATCCCATCCAATAGACGAACCCACAAGCGAATGATTCAGACGCCAGTGTCCGTCATTGCCAGCCCCGCGTGTGCTTTGCAACCTGCGAACGTCAATGCCCCGCAAATCCCATCCAATAGACGACCCCACAAGCGAACGATTCAGACGCCAGTGCCCGTCATTGCCAGCCCGGCACGCGACGACGGGGTGCACGAGGGGGCGAAGCCCCCTCGTAGCGAGCGCAGCGAGCGACGGAATTTAAATTTAGGCGAAGCCTAAAGCGCCCGCGCCGTGACCCCGACCCGCTTCTCGATCTCCCTTGCGAGGACGTCCGCCTTCCCGTGGGTCGTGAGGACGAGTTCCGGGTCGCAGTCCTGCGCGAAGTCGATGAGGTCGGGGAAAGTAGCATGGTCGCTGAGGGGGAACTGGGCGTCGATGTCGTACGAGTTGAAGTAGCTGTACACCTGGCACCAGCCGCTCACGTACGCACCGGCCCCGTTCTCGTCCCGGAGCCGCCGCGCGAAGTCGTGGCCTTTCTTCATGTGGTTCCGGGGCACGATGTACAGGTGATTGGACCCGCCTTGTTCCTGCTCGCGCGGGCTCCCCATGGGGATCACGCTGAGGTCGTGCCCGTGGGCGTTGTACACGGCGGTGGTCTGTGCGATGTCCACGGAGACGATGGGGGTCATGCCTCCGGAGTTCGCAAGGGCGATGAGTTCCTGGGCACGCCCGAGTTGGTGGGCCCCGAGGGCGACGCTTCCGCGGAGCATCTTCCGGTCGATCCACGTGACGAGGTTGTGGATGACGAGGTCCCGCGGCGGGAGGACGAACCGGGGCTCGCCGTACGTGGATTCCGTGATGAGGACGTCGCACTTGCGGGCTTTCGCACTCGCGCACGTGAGCCCGTCCTGCATGCTGAAGTCGCCGGTGTACAGGATCCGGCGGTCGGCGATGTCCACCTCGATCATGGCGCTGCCGAGGATGTGGCCGGCATCATGGAATGTGAGTCCGATCCCGTCGTGGTCGATGCGTTCCCCGTAGGGTGCGGACGTTCCGGTGGCCCGGGGTTTCCGGATGCGGAGGAAATCCAGCGTGGGAGGCGTCATCACCGCGTCCCCTGCAAGGTGATCGGAGTGGGCGTGGGTGACGGCCCGGAACGGGTCCGGTCCTTCCACGGGCACGCTCACGGACTCCTCATCGCCGCTTGCGGTCGTTGGCGCCCGGCGGCGGGGTTTGGCGCGCTGCGGGTCGAGGAGCACACGCGCGTCACCGTGGGTGATCTCGATCCCTTTCTGGTCACGGACGATGACGTCGCCGAGGACGGATCGGGAGAATGCCCGGGCAAGGCTGGTCTGGGAACCGTCCGGCCGAGGGGGCATGGGGTCGGGGAGCGGGCCCACCGTATTTCACACACGCGCACGCCGCGACATGGGCGGCCATCCCGGGTGCGATACGTTCGGGTTCGATGGGCGGAACCGGCGATGGATCGCGGGCGTGGAATCGTGAACGTGGAAAAATCATTGTCCCGCGCGGTGAGAGGCGCGCGTGATCGGGACGGGTTCCGTGCCCACGGCACGAGGCTGGAGGCGCGGTTGCGCGGACAATGGCCGCGCAACCGGGCCCCGGGAACGGTGACCTTGGGAGGCTGGTAACGAGTCTTAGGTACGGTTGCGATCCACCTTGTTCGACGGCTGTCGAACGATCAAACCCGTGGCCGATGTGGCCGGTTACTAATTCACCGTTCCCAACGTGATAGGGGTCGTCGCGGCCTTCAATACTGGGGGGACATGTCCCGCACATGGTCTCCCGAACGCGATTCATGCGTACGATGCATGAAATCAGGCGTGCCCGAGCCGTTCCAGCACGGTGCGGAGCACGCTTCGCGCACGGCGGAATTCTGCAAGGGGCAGGTGTTCGTCCGGCGTATGGTCGAGGCCCGAATCGCCGGGGCCGTATGCGACGGCCGGAATGCCGAGGGCGGGGGCGAGGAGGTTGAGGTCGCTCGTACCGGTCTTCTTCAAGAACCGGGGCGTGGCGCCGGTGTCCCGGATGGCGGCGAGGAACGCCCGCACGAGGGCCGTGTTCTTCGAGGCGACATGGGCAGGTGCCATCTCCGGTACTTCGATGGTCGCGTCCCCTTCTCGTGCTGCAAGGAACGCCCGGAACGCGGCCGGGTCGAAATCGGGAGGCGTCCGCACGTTCCCCGAGATCTCGACGCGAACATGGCCGTTCGCAAGGTGCCGCGTCGTGAATGAATCGAGTTTCGCCGTCGCGGCATCGAAGATCGGGTGTCGGATGGTCCCTGCTGCCGCCCGCTCCGCCGTCCAGTTGGCGCAGTACCCTTGCACCGCGTTCCAGAATGCGAGGCCGCGGTCGGGCACGCTCGGATGGGGGTGGCCCGCGTGGGCGTCCCCGGCCTCGAGCGTGTACCGGATCTTCACGATGCCCTTGTAGCCGAGGGTCACGTCATCCGCGCCGGACGGCTCCCCGATGATGAGGTGGTGGGGGGCGGCCCGGCGGCCTTCGCGGACATCGTGGAGCAGGGCGCGCGCGCCATGGCTTTCCCCTTCCTCGTCGCAGGCACCGACGAGGGTGATGCGGACCCGGTCCGATTCGAGGAACCGCCGCGCCGCGCCGGAGAATGCAAGCAGGCATCCTTTCGCATCCACACTTCCGCGGCCCCAGAGCACGTCATCCGCGACGCGCACCGGGAGGCGGCCCGGAACCGTGTCGAGGTGGCCGACGAGCCACACTTCGACAGGCCCGGTTCCCGCAACCGCGACGGCGTTGCCGGCGGCATCGACGCGTGCGTCAAAGCCCTGGGCCTTCCACCCGGATGCGAGGAGTTCCGCGCACGCCAGCGTGTCCCCGGTCACGCTCGGGGTCGCGACCGCGTCCATGAGGAGTTGCTCATCCTCGTCAAGGGGTGTGCCGTCGGGCATGCCGGGCACGGGCTCACGCTCCGATCTCGCCAAGGGTGGCGAGGGCCTTTTCGGTGGCGGCGACCGCGGCGTCGATCTGGCGCTCCGTGACGACGAGGGGCGGGAGGAACCGGATGGTGGTGGGGCCGGTGGGGAGTGCGAGGATGCCCTGCTCGACAAGGGATTGCAGGACGGGGGCGGCACGCTGGCGCAGGTCCATGGCCACCATGAGGCCGACGCCGCGCACGTCCCGTACGTTGGGGTTGGAGGCAGCCACGCGGCGCAATCCTTCGAGGAACGTCCCGCCGAGGCGCTCGCTGCGTCCGGCGAGGTCGTGGGCGAGGGTGTAGCCGATGGCGGCGGTGCCGGCGGCGCATGCGAGGGGATTCCCGCCGAACGTGTTCCCGTGGCTTGCAATGGGGAGGCGCACATGGTCCGCAAGGAGCACGCCACCCATGGGGAGTCCGCCGGCGATGCTCTTCGCAAAGCACAGGATGTCCGGGGTGACGCCATGGCGTTCGCACGCCCAGAATCGACCGGTGCGCGCGACGCCCGTCTGGAT
>JBFILE010000283.1:0-5275 GCA_041599855.1 Thermoplasmatota archaeon | reverse complement strand
GGTCTCGGCGACCCGGACGCAGATCCCGACTCCCCCCGCGCAAGCCTTTAAAAACGAGGAGTCGCGTGCAAGGCTCAGACAGCGCACCGGTCCCAACCGGGGCGCAAGGCTCGAGATAGGCCGGGGGGCCAGGCGTCCCCTGTGACTCGAAATCGCCTATATGCGAGGGCTGATGCCCTGGGGCGGCGGCCCCAGCGCTTACGCGAGCCGGAGTCCAACAATGAGACCTCGTCCCTCGGGGTTCTGGGCGTCGATGCAAGCGATCGGAGGATCGTTGAGTCGGCTTCGTCACGGGCACCGAGCCAGGCACGGAAGTGAGCAGCTCTACCGTGGACCATGGGCGTCCGTGGGGCAGCGGGGTCGAGAAAGACTTCGGGTTACTCTCGTAAGCGGCTGACCGTCCACCTGGGGTGGCTTGAGCCCGCTAAACCGGTTGGGGCTGCGAAGCTGCCGTCTCCCGTTCACGGGGACGTTTCCCGGAACATGTCCATTTTCCGGGGAGATCGTCCTGTATTCGCAGCCGGTTGTGGGTCGTTGCCCCTTCCGAGGGATCGCAATGCTTTATACGGGCCTGTTCCGCCTTCCGCACGTGTCTCGTCGAGCGCCGCGTCCCCCGACCTCCGGAACCCAACCCGGGCTCGGGCACCGCGTCCTCTTCATGGTCGCCGTCGCCGCCCTCGCGTGGCCCGCCCTTGGCGCCCACGCCGAAGGCTGGGCGGTCCATCCGCCCACAGGCACCCTCGACACCGGCGGCGGAGCCGAGGAGTGCTCCGCGGTCTTCACCTTCACCTTCGGGACGCCAGGACTCCGCACCCTTTCCGCGCCCCCGCTTTGGGCGAGCGCGGTCAGCTACAAGACGACAGGTCGGCCCACGAACTTCGGCGCCACCGAAGTCACCGTACGTGACGGGGACAACCGTGTGGTGTACGAAAGCGAGCGCACATGGCTCGCAGGGTTTTCACAGGAGCGGCAGGAATCCGTCCCGCACAACGCGGGTGGGACGTGGAAGGTCCAGTTCGACAGTGACCCGATCGTCATCTACGAATCGGGAAACCTGGATTTCCAGGTCTGCTGGGAATGATCGGGGAAAACACGCCATTGCGCCCAGCGTGGATCTGAGCTGGATTGCCGAGCCTCCGGGGCACGGATCCGCGCTCGTGCCACGGTTATTGGGCAGCAACCACATGGCGCGAACGCGCGACATGGGTTCGCACGTGGCACGCTTCGCAAAGGAACTGGGCGGGTGCCATCGCGCGGGTGGCCGGCACAAGGTACCAGACGCCTGCGATGCTCTTCTCTTCCCTGCACGCATTGCACGATCGGGTGAGCATGTGTCTTACCACCTGCAATCTTGCCGAATCGCTCGACCATGAAATACTTTTGTTCACGGGGGCAGGGAATCGTTGTGAAAAACGGGGCGCCGCGCGGCGAGGCGCCCATGGGCCGAGTCGGATTCGAACCGACGATATTCGCCTTGTAAGGGCGACGTCATAACCACTAGACCACCGGCCCGGTGCGTCCCTTTGACCTCCCGGATCCGGTCTGGGCCGGTGAGGAAGACAAGTGGGAACGCCGCGGCAAGCTGCTCCCGCCCCATAGCGATTTCGTTCGGATGCCACGCCGGTTCGGACGCCCGCAACGCCTTCGACCCACGTACCAGAAGAGCCATGCAACGACGGTGCCCACGAGGGCTCAAGGCATCCGGGCACGCGCATGGCAGCAGCCTCCCAGTTGAACCAGCCTCCCCAAGTAACCAACTTTTCGTGCCCGGGTTGCCTTGCCTTTCCTGACCGCCCTCTCTTTGTCCCCCTCGCGCGTCGTGCGCGATTCTTCGGATGCAGCGGCCCGGGATCAGCCGGCACACGCGGCCCGCGCGACGGCGGCCGTCGATCCGGGTTCGACCGTTCGACCCTTGCGCCGACATGGCCGTCCCCATGTTTCCCTCGACGGCAGGGGGGCCGCCAACGCGACGCCTACTGCCTCCCGCGCTGGCTCCGTCGCATGATGGGACCGCATAGGTCGCAAGCGGGTCCGATAGCTGAAACCGATTCCGCGTGACGGGCGGGCCCGCATCTCCCATTGGACGCCCCCGCCCGGGGACATGTCCCCCCAAATGGGCATGTTACATGGGCCCATGTCACCCCAACCCTCGCAGGAGGGTGGGAGACTCAAATTCATGAATCGCACAATCATTGCCTTGGTGGCCGCGGCACTCATCCTGCCGATGGTGGCCCAAGCCGATTCCACCGAACTCGTCGCCGCCACCGAAGACATGGCGCGACCTGGCTTCGGTCAACTCGTGGTCGGCTTCCTCGACATGCCCGACATCCGGGAAGGCGACTTCTACCTCGGTGAACCCGTGGTATCCGCCACGCCGGCCCTCGGATTCATCACCGTCCGCCCGCTCAACCTCGATGTGTTCGAGCAGAAGGCGACTTTGGACGCGAACGTGCGCTACGTCGAATCCGACGTGAGCGACCACGTGCTCCACTACACGCCGAATGACTTCTACTGGTCCCACGCGAGCAACTGGGGTGTCACCAAGATCGGCGCGGATGTCGCCTGGGACACGACCCTCGGTTCCACGTCCGTGAAGGACGGCCACATCGACTCCGGTCTCGTGGCCACCCACGAGGACCTCTCCGGCAGCCGCTGGCTCCAGGGCTACGACTTCTACAACGGCGACAGCACGCCCGAGGACGAGTCCGGCTGCAACTGGCACGGTTCCCACACGGCCGGTACCGTCGGTGCCACCATCAACAACGGCAAGGGTTTCGCCGGCATGGCGCAGATCACCATGCTCCCGGTGAAGATCTTCGGCGGCGCCCTCTGCTGGGCCGGGTCCACGACGGACCTCGCCAACGCCCTCCGGTACGTCGGTGACCAGGGTTCCCAGGTCTCCAGCAACAGCTGGGGCGGTGGCAGCTACTCGACGGCGATCAACGACGCCATCACGTACTCCACGAACCTCGGCGTGATCTTCGTTGCGTCCTCCGGGAACGGCGGCTGCAACAACTGCGTCGGCAACCCGTGGGTCCAGCAGGCGGCGAACACGATCATCGTGACCGCAACCGACTCCTCCGACAACGGCGCCTCCTTCAACAGCAAGGGGCCGCAGGTCGATGTGTCCGCCCCCGGTGTGTACATCGGCAGCGCCGGTGGCCCGGGCAGCAGCTACTACATCATGGACGGCACCTCCATGGCCGCGCCCCACGTGGCCGGCCTCGTTGGTCTCGTGAAGAGCGTGAACCCCTCGTGGACGCGCCAACAGGTCACGGACCAGATCACGGGCACCGCGGTCGACCTCGGCGCCTCCGGTCACGACGACACCTTCGGCTGGGGACGCATTGACGCGGCCGCAGCAGTCGGCGGTGGCGGGCCCCCCGCGGACCCCGCATGCAGTGACGGCATCGACAACGACGGCGACGGTCTCACCGACTACCCCGCCGACCCCGGATGCACGTCCGCGAGCGATGACGACGAGTTCAACGCGCCCCCGTCCAACGACGAAGTGCACACGCACGACCTCGACATCTGGAAGCAGGGCAAGAGCCGCAAGTTCCGTGTCTGGGCGTTCGACGATGGCGAAGCCGCCGAATCCGGCGTCTCCGTGAGCATCGAGGTCACCCACGACGACGGCGACACGGCAACCGGAACCGCCGACACCGGCAGCGACGGCAGTGTCACCTTCAACTGGAAGCACGGCAACGGATCCTACACGGTCTGCGTCACCAGCATGTCGAAGGCGGGCTTCACGTGGAACGTCGGCGCGGGCCACGCAAGCGCCGGCAACTGCCACACCGCGAGCACCTGAGCACCCTGTGATCCGGTGGGGCCCCATGGGCCCCGCCCCGATCCCCGGGCGCTCCGGCGCCCGGTCCTTCTTCATTCCCGATTTTCCAGCCACAAGGCTGCCGATCCACCCGCGGCAGCTTTTTCACGAAATCATTCCCTGTCCGTCGAGGCCCCCTCATGTCGCATCTGAACAGTCGATCCGTCGTCGCGATCGCATTCGCCCTGCTGTTCCTGGCCGCACCTGCCCAGGCACACGGCGACAGCAACGCACTCCAAGCGCTCGATGCAACGATCAGCGTCGCGCCCGGCACCGACCCCGTCTCCGACGCTGCCGTGGCCGGCCTCACATTCCAGAACCGCACCGGCAACGACTGGTTCCAGTGGCGCATCGACACTGCGGAAGCGGACCTCGTGCTCGACTTCCATGTGGAAGGCGACTTCGGCCTCGAACGGCCCCGCCAGTTCGTCCCGTTCCTCCTCATCGACGACGACAGTCCCGGATGCGAAGGCCCCAAGCCCAAGGGCATCTGCGATTTCCCCTTGTTCAATCCCGCGTCCAACGAACGCATCTGGGAAGCGCAGGGCGACGCGCGAATCTTCCACATCTCCGGCACCGTCGGCGATCATGCACTCCTCGTGCGCATCCCGGGCCCCGTGAACGCGACCCTCGTCCTCCAGCGCGACCTTGAGGCGCCCCGTTTCGAGATCGACGAGCCGCGGGAGATGACCCACTACGGCTTCCTCCGCGACACCCGCACAAACGAACTCGTGACCGCGAACACCGAGGTACGCCGTGTCGGAGCGGACGAATGGATCAGCAACCCGACCCCCGTGTTCCACCACACGCAGCACTTCCCCATCCAAGGCCTCGCGGCGGACACGGACCACGAGGTGCGGACCACGTTCATCGACTGGGCCGGGAATGTCGCAACCAGCGACATCGTCATCATCCGTTCGCTGCCCACGCCGTACACGCCGACGCCTGTCGTCACGCCGAACTCACCCACGCCGAACATGACGCTCGATTCGGGTGCGATCCCCAACATCAGTGTCATGTTCGAGACGCCCGAATCCCCGCTCCCCGGAGACGGGAGCGGCGTGCTCCTGTTCCTTGACAAGAAGCCGATCCCCGAGGGATTCCGCATCGAGGTCGATGACGCGGGCCGCACGAGCGGCATCATCACGTACGCGCCGGCCTCGGCACTGGAGGACGGCCTCCACACGGCCCGTTTTGAAGTCACGAACGTGGCGGGCGGAACGGGTGCAGCGTCCTGGACCTTTGTTGTGGGCCAACTCGTCGATGGCGGCGAAGGGCCGCGGCAGACGCCGGGGCCCACCATCCTCGGGGGCCTGGCCGTGATGGTTGGAGTTGCGATCCTGCTCAACCGGCGCGGCAAGTAAGCTCACGGTCGATGCCTCGTGCGAACGGGGTGATGGGCATGCCGCGCGCCCGCAAGCCCGTCCGAGCCAGTTTCGTCTC
>JBFILE010000282.1:0-5290 GCA_041599855.1 Thermoplasmatota archaeon | reverse complement strand
TGGCGGTGTGACGGACTCGTGATCGCACGCCTCCGGAGCGTGGACGTGCAGTTCGGTCTTGCCGGGCTGTTCCTCCTTCGGCTCGCCGGCAGCAGGCTCCGTCGAACGGCTCCGCGAATCGGGGCGTGGGTCTGCCTGCGTCCCCCCGTCCTGCCGCAGACCTCCCTCACACTGATGCGGGTGACTCCTGAATCCGTCCGATGGACCCCGCTCGGGGGATCGCGGGGACCCCGCGGGTGAGGCTGTGCGGGGGACGCCGTCCCGGGTCCTCGCGGGATTGCGTCGGCCCGCCCGGTGGCGCGGGTGCGCGGCTCAGGCGCGCGGGAACCCGTGGGCCGTGAGCGACCACTCCACGCGTTCGCCGCGCCACATCGCGACCGTTGAGGCCGCGATGGGCCACCATTCGGGGGAACCGGAAGCGAGGAAGCGGATCTCCTCCTCGCCCACGGCGCCGCGGCCCGCCCATTCGCCGCGGACAATGACCGTGAAGGTCGGGCGGCCCCGGAACGGGACTTCAGGACCGGCGTAGACATCGTACGTCACGTTCACGCCGTGGCCGGACTCATGGACCACGTGATCGCCCGGTTCAAGGGGCATCGGCAGGAACCCCGGGAATGCCAGATCCGCCACGCGGGGCTCGGATGCGGCCGTTGCCGGTTGATCCACCCGGGACGTCTGATCCCGCGTGGTCGCGTCGCCGCGCGTAACATTCTGCCAGACATCGTATGCGCCCCGGATGACGCGTCCCGTGGCGATGCTCTCGTGGCGGAAACCGACCTCCGCCCGCTCGAACGTGGTGGCGGTGCCGTCCCCGGCGGTCAAAGTCCCGTCAAGGCGCGTCACGTCGCGAAGCCGGTACGCGGGTGTTGGCGTTCCGTCGCGGTCCGGGATGTCGCCCACCGCCTCAAGGTCATGTCCGCCGACGACGCGGCCGCGGCCACCGCCGGAGGCCCATGTGCCCTCGTAGCGGAAGTGATCGCCGATGCGGCGTCCGTCGACCTCCTCGCGCACGTAGGATGTCACGACCGCGTCGATGGGCGTTGATCCCACGGTGTGGAACGCCCCCGACGTGCCCTCATAGCGGACGATGCCGTCCGCGAGGGCGGTGGCGGTGCCGTTCACGCGGGACCAGTTCCCGGTGGCGCCCGCGCCGGACTGCTCATGGAATGCGAACGTGAAGGAGGTATCCTGCGGGGCAAGGGCAGGGTTCGAGGGCGACGACGCCACGACGCGGACGTGGCGGGTGGCGATGACGCCGGACGCTGCGCTCACCGTGAGGGTGAACGACGCGCCGTCCACAAGGTCCTGGCCCTGGCCCGGGATGGCAACGCGCCAGGCACCGTCGCGGTCGGGCACGCGAAGGGGGGTCAGCGCGAGGATGCGCCCTTGGCCGAAGTCCGCGTCCACGCCCACATCCACCGGCGGGTCCACCCGGATGAGGAACCCGTGGTCGCCGGGACGCCAATCGGCGGTGATGGCAGCAAATGGGGCCGGAATCGACGACGCGGCGGGGGCGGCGCCGTCGTCCGAACAGCCCGCAAGGACGACCGGGGCGAGGAGGATGAGGGCGACGGAGAGGGCGCGCACGGGGGCCGCGAGGGCGGGCGTCGCTTCTCAAGGTTTCGGAAACGACGAGGCCTGATCGCCCGCCGCAAGGAGGAGTTCGAGGTAGCTTCGTCGCTCAGGCGCGCCACATCCGATCGCGGCAAGGAGAGCAAGGGCGCGGGCACCCAGCTCCCTGTGGTCCGTGCCTTCCGCCGCGGCCGCCTCGACCTCCACGAACATGCCGAGGCCGTCCACCTCATCCACGCACACCTCGAATCCCGCGAAGCCCGAGATTCCGTCGGTGGCGAAGGTCCGCCGCGTCTTGGACACGCCCGCGACGACGGGGAATCCGAGGGCCGCGAGGAGGTCCGTTGCGGGGCCCTCGCCGAGGGCGACCGTGAGTTCCACGCGCGTCTTCGTGGTCGCGTCCAGCTTCGGCCCCTTGTAGGTGACCTCGCGCGTGCGCGCACCATCGGGTGTTGTGATGGTGCGGATGCGGAGGGCTTCGTCGGTCACGGCGAAATCCCGGACCGGGTGCCTGTGGTACGCGTCCACCTGGCGGAAGGTTCCCGTGGGGGTGCCACCGAGTGCTTCGACGCGGGCCACCACGGCTTCCGCGTCCCGTCCTTCGCCGGCCGGGGCCTTCACCTCGACTTCGAGCATCCTGCAAGGGAATGAGGGGAAACCCGAAATAGGACGCGGCCACGTTCCGGGTCCGTGACCCCCGCGGGTGCCGCCCGGCCGTTCGTCCTCCTTGGAACCGTGCTCATGGCCGGAGCGCTCGCCGGGTGCTTCGAGGTCACGGTGGCCCATGTGCCCGCCGAATACCTCGGCGGCAAGGACGGGAACGGCTGGTCCGCGGTGCCGGATGCCGCAGAGAGCGCAAGCGGCATGCTCGGCACCACGAAGGTGGAGGTCCGCGTGTACGAGGACCCCGGGGACCGCGGCGGGTACCCGGCCACCATGAGTGTCGCCACGTTGAAGAACCTCCTCTCGCCGAGTGAGGAATCCCTCCTCGAAGAGATCCGGTCACGTGTCCAGGCGCGCGCCGAGCGCAACGGCATCGTCCTCGAAGGGGATGCGGAACGCGGCGTCCGCACCCTCGCCGACGGCCACGAGACCCGCTACTTCCTTTGGAAGGGGAAGGTGACCTCGAGCGGCTCCCTCTTCCGCACGGAGGACGCCGCCGTCCGCATCCTTGGCGAAGTCTGGGATTGCCGGGAATCGGGCACGAGTGTGGCGGTCGTCGGCCTTGCGCAGACGACGAGTGCGCGCCGCGTCGGCGGCGTACCCGTCACCAGCAACACCAACACGGCGAACTGGCGGGAGATCGTGCAGGATGCCGCCGGCACCATCGAGGGTGCAACGGGCGATCGCGGCCTCGCCGCCCACGTCCGCTGCAATTGATGGGCGGGAATCGGCTGGCCGGTCCCGCCGGATGCGACCGTTCCGCGCCCTTCAGGACAGACCGGCATCCACCGCAGGCATGAGCACGTCCCCGTCCACGACCGTCAAGGAGTGCCCGAGGTATCCTTCGAAGGCCGCGAGCGCCGCATCGAACCGCGTGACCACCACGAGCGGGTACAGGTTGCCGGCCCGGAGCGGCGCATCACACGCGCCCTCGGTTTCCGCGCAGGCGGCACGGTACGGGAGGCACGCATCGCTCGCGCCGCCCGTCGCATCATCCACGTACCAGCAGCGGCCCGGGACGTACCCGCGCATGTCGCCGGTCTGGGTGATGCCGCCCGCAACGGCGATGCCGGCGGGCTCGCCGGTCGCGAACCGGACAGGGGACCCGGAATCGCCGCCGCCCACCGTTCCCGCATACCCGAAGGCCGTGTCCCCGAGGAGGACTCCCACGGCCGAGGCACGGGCCTTCCCGGCATCCTCCTGTCCGAATCCTGCGCCGTTCCCATAGAGGACGACGCCGTCCCCCGGAATGGGCGCGCGCGACTCCACGCCGTCGACCGGTGTCCACGGGCCACCGAAGCGGTACATGGTCGGATTCACGTGCCCGTGGTCTTCGCGGTCGATGAGGATGAGGCCCCAGTCGCGCATGGCGAGGAGGTTGGACCCGTCGAACTCCCGGAAGATCGTCGTGCCGAACCCGCCGATGCCCGCCATGGACCAGCGCTTCCCGACCCCGCCACAGTGGCCGGCGGTGCCGATGTACAGGTCCGTGGCGTCGGTCATGACGAAGTTCAGCGTGCACCCGTTCGCCTTGGCGCCCGGCCGGATCTCGCCGGAATCGCACGCAAGATGAAGGAGTTGTGGCTGCTCCGTGTGGACCGTCGCCCCGTCGCACTCGCTGATGCCCGGCGTCGCGGCCACCCCGCCCCACGGCACAAGCATGAGGACGAGGGCCACGACAACGTGCCTGGCCTCCATGGACTCCGCACACCCGTGGGCCGGGAAAGGTGTACCGGTGTCCCCGGAGCCGGGAACACGCGGACCCATGGGTTTTCATCCCCCGCCCGCATCGGCGGCCCATGCCCACCCTGTTCGCCCGGGACGGTCTCGGCGCCGACTACGAGAAGCTCGTCATCGTGCAGGATGCCGCATCCGGCCTCCGCGCCATCATCGCCATCCATTCCACGGCACTCGGACCCGCCGCCGGCGGCATCCGGCGCCTCGCGTACCCCTCCGAGGACGAGGCCATGGCCGACGTCCTCCGCCTCGCCGGCATGATGACCGTGAAGTGCGCCCTCGCGGGCCTCCCCGCAGGGGGGGCGAAAACGGTGATCCTCGACCACGCGGGGCTGGATCGGGCTGGCGCCTACCGGGCCCTCGCGCGGGCCGTGGATGACCTGGCGGGGACCTATCTCGCGGGCCCCGACGTGGGCACCGGGGATGCCGACATCGAAACCATGCGGCAGGTGACGCGCCACGTGAACCCCGCCGGGAATGACGCCGCGACCGCCACCGCGGCCGGCGTTCTCGCAGGCATCCGTGGCACGCTCCGGCACCTTGACGGCGACGGCACCTTCAGCGGCAGGCGCTTCGCCGTCCAAGGCCTCGGGGCCGTCGGCCGTGCCGTCGCGGACGGGCTCATGGCCGGAGGCGGAACCGTCGTGGGATGCGACCTGAACGCGGCAGCCACCGCCGCAGCCAACGAGGCCGGCGTCCTCGTGGTACCTGCCACGGCCATCCTCGCCGAACCCTGCGACATCTTCGTCCCATGCGCCCTCGGCGGCATCATCACGGAGGCCGTCGCGCGCGATGCGCCGTGGCGGGCCGTCTGCGGCAGCGCCAACAACCAGCTGGCGACGCCTGCTGCCGGCGGTGTACTCGCCGAGCGCGGCATTCCATACGCCCCTGATTTCGTGGTCAATGCGGGGGCCGTCATCGAAGGCGTGCTCACGACCCGGGACGGGGCGAGCGACGCGGTTCGGGCGGCCGCGCGGCAGCACATCGGGCGCATCGAGGAGACGGTCGTCCGGATCTTGGGTAGAGCCCGGGATGAGGGTGCCCCGCCGGAGGAGGTCGCCATGGGGATGGCGCTTGCGCAGGCGCGGGGCGGGGCGGCGGAAGGGCGGTGAGGGGGGCGGGACTGGACCGGAGAGGATGTCGTCCGGGGAGGAAAAGGACCGACGGGGCAAGGGCAGGTGCCGGGGGTGCCACCTTAACGGGATTGCGCGGGTCGCGAGGGGTGGGTGTGACAGTTGGGGCCCCCGCCAGCCCACCGCCAGCCCACCCCCGGCGCGCCTCCGGCGCGACCTGCACACCACCCCGCCACCCGCGCCAC
>JBFILE010000281.1:0-5295 GCA_041599855.1 Thermoplasmatota archaeon | reverse complement strand
CAACAGCTCCTGCAGCGCCTCCAGCTCACCTTCCCATTCGCCCAGCATCTTTTTGCCCTCGCTGCAGGCACTCGTCACGAATCCCTTGACCTCGCCATACTTTCCGCGCACGTCCTCGCATCGCTGGATGGCACCGTCCACGATCGCGCGACGCGTCACGCCCGCCTTCGCCGCGACACGATCCAACTTCACCGCGGCTTGCGCAACGTCCACATCTTCCCGACGCATGGCGAAGAGATCGTAGAAGTCCTTGATGCGCTCCCGCCCGAAGCCTCCAACCTCCTTCGTGATCGTGAGGACCTTGTCGGCGAGGAGGTCATGTGCGCTTGCGCACTCGACGCGCACGGGATTCGCGGGCGCGAGGGCAGGCTGCGTGAAGAAGCTGACCTCTCGCAGCACCGGGTCGATGGCGGGCAGTTCGTAATGCTTGACGTTGATCTGCACGGGCAAGAGGCGTGCCTGGATTTCCACGCCGCCGATCCGGGCACGCTCATCATACGGCGTGTACAGGTAGCGTGCGTAGCTCACGGTGCCCGATTGCCGGTCACTCCCGAATGGCAGGAGTGCGCCGTATTCGACGCCTTGGATGGTAGCCGCGCGGCCGGAGTCGCGCAACTTCCGGTTCATCTGCTGGATCGCGGCATCCACGGTGTTCGGGTGGGGGTGGCGGCTGTTGAAGTCGAGGTCCACGCTGATGCGCTGACGCGCGGGCGGCAGGTACGACTGCACGCAGGTGCCGCCCTTGAACACGAGGAAATCAAGGTCCGCGAGGGCAAGGGCATCCAGTGTGTCAAGGTGCAGGAGGCTCATGTACGCCTCCCGCGGGTTCACACCGAACGGTGCTGCGGCGCGCTCCAGTGCGGCCTGGGTGAGGTTCGCCGGATCCCACGTATGCTCCAGAAGCCCGCGCGCTTCGCGTTTCTCGTCTGCGCTCAAGAGGACGCGAGGCACTATCCCACCACCGTGTTGATGGCGTGGTCCAAGGCTTCCTGTTCCGCCGGTGTCAGCGGGCGCGGCGCGCGATCGACCGCCGGGGAATCATCCCGGCCAAGGCGTCCGTGGACGGCTGTGAGAATCACCTGCATTTCGTCCGCCATATCTTCGCTGGGTGCGACCGCGAGAATCTCTCCGGCATCGAGTGCGCCATCGTGGATGTCCTGCGCAACGCACAGGAAAAGGCCGTACAAAGGGATCTCCTGGAGCTTCCACGCTTCAACGAACCCGCGCTCTGGCGTTGCGAACCAGACGCGGCCTCCGTCGCGGTCCACGGGGATGACTTCCGGGGGAACGTGGGGGATGCTGCGCGTGCGGAGGTGGATGCCGGCAGCCCGGTTCATGTTCGCGGGCACATCCAGATTTCCTGGCTTTTCCGTCAGGTTCGCGAGGACGTTCCCGCTTTCGAAATCGATGGGCTGCATCACGCGGCGGATGGCGGCATACCCGCCGATGTACCAGTTGTCCCCGTAGTGGCGGGCGAGGAGATCCTGCCAGGTTTCGGGTCGCGCAAAATGATTTGCCGCATCGATGGCAAGCACGCGCAAGGGCTCGATGAAGGGGTGCTGCTCGTTCACGCTCACGAGGCGCGCGCGCCGATCCGTTTCGAGGGGAGCTTCGACGAGCACGCCCAGGAGGTGAAGCTCGGCCACCACCGTGGCGACCTGTTGGCGGCTCGCCCCGAGGTCTTCGGCGAGTTCCTTGTGGGTGGCGGGGCCGCGACGGAGCAGGCGCTCAAGCAGGCGGCCTTTGAGGGGGGTGCCGAGGACTGCGAGGAGGTAGCCCACGCGTAGTGTTAAGTGGATTTAACCTAATTACAGTTGCGTTAATTCCACCTGACATAAACAGGGATCGGAGCCAGCTACCCGACTTGGCCGACTGAAAGCGTCCCGTGGGGCGCGGCCGGCGTTTCCGACTCACGGTCGCGCCATCACCGGAACGTTGTGGTTCGCCCTCAGTCGTTGACCAGCGCACTGACCCGCCCATGCCACGCCGTCAACGCCTCGAACTGCTTGGGAATAGGATTCCCGCTGAACGTCAATGGATGCATCGCGCCCCAGAGCGCGAAGTCCGCGAGCGCGGGCACATCGCCGAAGAGGTACGGCTTCCCGCCGAGGAGGTCCTCCGCCATGCCGAGCACTTCCTCGACACCGGCAAGGAACTGGGGCTTCTTCGCGGCCATGTCGTCGAGGGAGCCGCGCTTGCGTTCCTGGAGTTCCACGAACACCCAGCGTTCCGCATCGTTCGCGATCTTCGCGGGGACGTCCGCACACACGTACTTCCACAGGGCTTCCTCGACCACGTTGTGGGCCCAGCTCTCGACAATGCGTGAGCGGGCGCGGGAAACCTGCGCGTCACCCGGGTACAGGGTGGGCTCGGGTTTCGTGGCTTCCGCCCAGTCGGCGATGGCGTGCCAGAGGACGCCCTTCTTTTCTCCCGGAATCTCGATGTACGGCGTGTAGTCCTGGCCGCTGAGCTTGAGGAGGCCCGTGTGGTCGTTGTACGGGACGTTCACGACCTCGAACGGGATGTTCTTGTACGCGAGGATGGCGCGGGCCTTCTCGCAGAAGTGGCTCGGGGCGAGGTGATAGAGTTTGACCGGGGTCATGGGATTTGCCTCCATTTGCGGGAGACGAGGGGGTTGGGATAATCGTTTGCCCGGGGTGGGGTGGCGGATCGTCGTTCGAATGGGTTGCGGAACGAGGTTTTTCTCTTGGCCCTCCATCAACACAGGGGGCGCGGAGGGCGCGGAGGTGGGGGGCCATGGTTGGCGTGTCGCTGCGGTGGCATTGGCGGTGGTGGCGATGGTGACGCCGCTGGATCGAGTAGAGTCGTCTCCGCGCCCCCCGCGCCCTCCGTGTTGATGGACCTTCAAGGCGGAAACGGGGGCGCTCCTGCCCGCAATCATCACGAACTCGCGGTCAGCTTCCGCTCCCGGATCGCCATCCACACATCGACCGGCTCGGGACCGGACTTCCATTCCGCACACACCACGGGCCCCATGGAATCGAACTTGACCGACACGGACCGCAACGGCGTCGTGTACAACGTGAACCGCTTTCCATCCTTTGAGATGGCGTCACGCTCCGCCACAAGCAAGCCGTCCTTCATCAGCCGTCGGATATGCCGGTACACGGTCGGTGGAGCAAGCTCACACTCGGCCAGGATGGCGCGTGCGCATGTGGGCCCCGCCATCGCAAGACGGAGGATGACACGATTCGCGGCATCCCCCATGGCATCCAGGATCGCTCGGTCCGTTGCGGGACCCACTCGTTCAGCGCACACGGATGAATATCGGGTTCCCCCGGGGTATCCAAGCTTGGACCGCACAGTCCGTGCAAGTCATTACTGTCGATACCGGTCGTTCTTATGCGCATCCCCAGGCCTCGGCGGAGCGAAGAATTCCTTAAACCCGAGGAGGCCAGTCCGCGCGACTGACCGCGATGCCCGACTACCACAACCCCCCGGCCACGCCCCGCCACGACGTGACCGACGGGCCCATCGGCATCCTCCTCTCGAACCTGGGCACGCCCGAGGCCCCGACGGCCGCGGCGCTCCGCCCGTACCTCAAGGAATTCCTCTCCGATCCCCGCGTCATCGAGTATCCGCGGTGGCTCTGGTGGCTTATCCTGAACGGCATCGTCCTGCGGACGCGGCCGCGGAAGAGCGCGAAGTTGTACGCCTCCATCTGGACGTCCGAGGGATCGCCGCTCCTCGTCATCACGAAGCAGCAGACGGCGGCCGTCGAAGCCGCCCTTGCAAAACGGCTGGATGCGCCCTTCCATGTGGCCATGGGCATGCGGTACGGGAATCCGTCGATCGCAAGTGGACTCCGCGAGCTGGAATCCAAGGGATGCACACGGATCCTCGCCCTCCCGTTGTACCCCCAGTATTTTGCGGGTACGACAGGGAGCAGCTTCGACGCGGTTGCCGAGGAATTCCTGACGTGGCGCCGCATCCCGGAACTGCGCACGGTCCACGACTACCACGATGACGACGCCTACATCGATGCCGTCGTGGCCAGCATCCGGGATGCATGGGCGGAGCAAGGCGAGCCGGAGAAGCTCGTGTTCAGCTACCACGGCATCCCGGAACGATACTCGGATGCGGGCGACCCGTACTTCTTCCAATGCCACGAAACGACGCGGCGCGTCGTTGCGCGGCTCGGCCTCGACGAGGGCCGCTACGAGGTCACGTTCCAATCCCGCTTCGGACGCGAGGAATGGGTGAAGCCCTACACGGACATGACGCTGCAGGCCATGGCGAAGGCCGGCGTGAAGCGCGTGCATGTCGTCTGCCCCGGGTTCAGCGCGGACTGCCTCGAGACCCTTGAGGAGATCGCGGAGCAGAATCGTGGATTCTTCATGGATGCCGGCGGGGACGAGTACCACTACATTCCCTGCCTGAATGATCGCGCCGATCATGTGGATGCCATTGTCGGGCTCGTCGAGCGACACCTGTCCGGGTGGGTCGACAGTGCATCAGGCGATGGCGCTGAGGTGAAGGCGGCTGAGGCGCATGTGGCTGCAGTGAAGGCGCGCGAATGGCGCGCGGGTGCCGGGTACGACGAGTGACGCGTGGGTGCTGGGTACCGCGAGTGACGCGCCAGGCGCGTGCGGATGGTTGGACGGCATTCTTGTCGCTGGCGAATCTGGCCGCCACCGATGGTTGAATGGCCCTGACACCACGGGCCGCGAGGGGTGGGTGTGACAGTTGGGGCCCCCACCAACCCACCCCCAACCTCGCCGCGCTTCGCGCGGCTCGGTAGCACCCCACCCCTCCGCCCGGCTCCGCCTCCCCCCGGAGACGACGCCTCGGTGGATCACGGGCATTGCCGAGGTGTCTTGCCGGTGCGTTGCGGGGGCACCCACTCGGGCACACCCAACCGTGCCGCGCCTGGCGTGACTCGGTAGCGCCTCACCCCGGCACTCGGCGTCATCTTCGCTTGAGGCGACCCATCGGTGGACATGGCAATCATGGTGTGCGGGCCATGCACACTCCTGCACCCCAATCCTCGGCGGTGCTGCTGCGACGGAGGCGGGCGCCTCGGGGACTGTGAGCGTCGCCGGCCAGGCTGCGTGGTGGTGGTGGTGGTGGTGGTGGTGGTGCATGCAGCAGTGCGGGCGGTTGTGCTCGCGGCCCCGCGCGCCACCCCGCGCGGCAAAACCGCCCGGCTCAAGCCCCGGGTCCCGCCGCCTTCCGCATGTGCTCCACAACAGCAGGGTCCGCCAAGGTCGTCACATCCCCGATCTCGCGACCTTCCGCGATGTCCCGGAGGAGTCGGCGCATGATCTTCCCGCT
>JBFILE010000280.1:0-5297 GCA_041599855.1 Thermoplasmatota archaeon | reverse complement strand
GCGCCACTTGCACCGGACACCACGCTCGTGGACGGGAGCGCGCCACCGCCGGAGAGCTTGAGCGTGCCCGCAGCGATGATGGTTTGCCCCGGGTGGGTCTGCGCCGCGGTGAGCGTGAGCGTGCCCGCGCCCGACTTCGTGAAATCCCCCGCGAAGCCGCCGATGACGGAGGAGAGCGTCACGTCAGCTTCGGTCTGCAACGTGCCCCCGCCAGCGATGACCCAGAACGTGCGGCTGATCGTGGCGGGCGAGGTGATCTTGAGCGTGCCGCCTTCGAACTGGAGGGCCCCGCTGCCCAGGATGGCGTCCGTGCTGACGTTGAGCGTCCCGCCCTTGAGCATGGTGGCCCCGGTGCGCGTGCCTGTGGTGGTGAGCGTGAACGTGCCGGATCCGTCCTTTGCGAGCTGCCCGGCCCCGGTGATCGTGCCTGCAAACGTCCAGTTCGAATCGCTTTTCACCGTAAGTGTGCCCGACGTGACCTCCACCGTGCCAGTGCCGGTGATGGGCCCAACGGTATGGCCACTCGAGGAAAGGGTGGTGCCCGACGTAACGACGACGGTGCCCGCTTCAGAGAGACTGCCCCAAAGGGTCAGCTTCCCCTCGGCGACCGTTGTCGTGCCTGTGTAGGTCTGCGATTTCCGGATGCGCCAGTCCCCCGCCCCGGTCTTCGTGACGTTGCCCGTGCCCGTGATGACGCCGTCCCAGTTGTCTGGATTGCCGGTACTCGGAACGGTAAGCGTCGCCCCGCCAAGGACCACCGTGCCGATACTGTCGGGTCGGAGCGTCATGTCGATGCCGTTGAGATCGAACGTCCCGGCTGCACCGAGTTGCAGGATGATGCCTGCGGGCACCCTTCCGGCGCCAGCCAACTTGAGCACGCCGCCGTTGACATACATGCGTTCGCCGGTCATTGTGTTCACACCGGTGAGCGTGAGTGTTCCAGTGCCGTCCTTCCAGAGGCGACCGTGGCCCGAAATGACGCCGGAGAAGGTCGAATCCGAACCGGTATTGACCGTGAAGCTGTTGTCCGATGAAAGAAGCACGCTCCCGGCGCCGTCGAGCGCGCGGACGGTTACCGACTTGCCGTTCGTGTCGAGCGTCGCGCCGGCGGCCACAGTGACTCCGGCGGTAGTCACCAGATCCGTATGGTCTTGAACCTTGAGCGTCCCCGCCGAGATGGTCGTCACGCCCGTATACGAGTGCTGGGCATGCCATCGCCTGAGATCGAGCGTACCCGAGCCCGTCTTCGTCAACGACCCGCTGCCGGTGATGCTCGCGCGGAAGCTGATATCGGCCGCCGTCTCCAACGTACCGCCATTGGCGCCAAGAGTGAACCCGCGGTCTCGAAAGACTTCCGTGGCGCTGGTGAACTTCAAGGTCCCTCCGTTCAACGTCACCTGATCGGCGACGGTGCTGGCGGGTTCAGCTCCCAACTGGTTGTCGTGCGAGATGCTGACGGTTCCCCCGTTGATCTGCACCTTGCCCGTGAACGTGTTGGTCTTGACGAGTGTCATCAGGTCCGAGCCCGTCTTTGTCAGACCGCCGGGTCCATCGAGCACGATGGATAACGTGAGCTCGGCGTTCGACACGGCGACCGTCAGCCCCGCATTCATGATGAGCTTCGGCGCGCCACCCCCATCGCTGATCGTCACCGTCGTGGTCGGCACGAGGGTCACCGCCTCTGTCACCGTCAGATCACTCGCGAGCGTTGTCGAGAAGGCCGTGGAGATCGTGTCCGCACCGGCTGCGGCATTGGCCGCGTGGATGGCTTCCCGCAATGTGCAATGCGCATCACACGTCCCGTCGTCGGTGTCGGCCGCGTCGGTGACGGTGAACGTTGCCGCGCTCGCGGTACCGGCGATGACGATCAGGAACAGCGCGGAGCCCAGGAGGGACACCGGGAGAGGTAGGGCAGCAGGGACGGGAATTGCGCGGGTAGCCATCGAATCGCCTCGGAGGAAGCCCGCGCCCAAGCGCCGACTTGCAGGGAGTCTTGATCCACCGGGCATGTGCCGGCGGCAAGACATAGTCGGGTGCGTATCGGGATCAGACACATAAGCCTTGACAGCCAATTGACTCCGAACGGGCTCCGGCGGCGTCCGCGACTCCGCGTCATCGCGCTCGGGTGGCGGCCGTTGGCTGTCACCGGTTCCGCGAGAGCACGGAATTCGTGCCGACTTTCGCCTCCTTGAAGTCCGTCTCCATGGGCCCGGTCCCCCCGGCCCTCGTGATGACGATCCATGATCCCCCCCCTGGTAGCGGGTAAACGGCGCCTTGTGCAAAGGCGAGGGCCACGACGACGCCCGAGTTTCCCACGCATTCTACCCGACTGCTCGTGGACGTTCGCGGCGGGCCGGGATCGTGCCTTCCACCTCACAAATCCTCGTCGCGCTCGTCACGCGTGCGGTTCGTGCTCGTAGGGGGGTCCCACGACACCCACGAGATTGCCCGGGCCACTCGTAGCGGGTGTCATCCATGGAGTGACCTCGTTCTGACCCTCGGTGGAGGATTCGCCCTGGATCATGGCTTGCGGCACCGGGTGCCGGCCGACCCGTCCCCGGGCTCGTCGTCCATGGCCGTGCGCGTCCCGACCCGTCGAGGTTGACCCATGCCTCCGTCAAGTCGGGTCCACGAAAAGAGCCTTGACCCGCGCGGTACCTGCCGCGCCGTGGCCTTGTACTGGAACCCGTGGGCCCTGGTGGGCATCGCGAGCTGGATCATCGGCTGGGGTCTCGCTGCGCTTGTCTATGCGTCGCGGCCCCGCCACCTCCAGAACCGGTTCCTGGCGTTGTACCTCGTGCTGTTGGCCTCCGGGTTCGGGGTTGGCGTGGGCTGGATGTTCGCTGCGGCGGATGCGGCCACGAGCCTGGGGCTTCAGGCCGTGTCGTTGGCTGCCTACTATGCATCGGGCCCGGTCTACGTCCTCTTCCTGTCGACGTTGCAGACGCGGACCATGGCATGGGCCCGTCCGACGTGGGTCCGCGTCTCGTTGGGCGTGTGGGCCCTGGCCGCCGCCTTCGGATCCGTTGCGTATTTCGATGCCTTGGTGGGTGGCGTCATCGAGGTGCCGTACGCGAAGCAGGACTCGTACTGGACGCCGCTCGGGACGCGCGTGTTCGAGGCGCAGGCGATCCTCACGGCCACGCTGGGTGTCGTGGCCGCGGTCGGGGCATGGTGGGAGGCTCCGCGGAACTCCGCGACGCGCGTGCAGGCCGGTTGGTACATGGCGGCCTTCGTGACGTGGGAGGTGGCGCAGCTGAGCGCGTTCGTGCTCATCGAGATCGCGTTCGGGCAGGCGTCGCCGGATGTGCGGTTGTACACCGCGGCGGCCGGCGTCATCCTTCCGGCGGCAACGCTGATCCTGATGCTCATGCTCGGGTACGGGATCCTGAAATACCAGCTGTTCTCCATCGACCTCCGACTCAAGCGGGGTCTTTCCCGCTCGATCGTGATCGCGCCCTTTGCGGTCGTGTTCTTCGTGACGACCGAGACCCTGGAAAGCGTCCTTCCGTTCGAGTCCTACCTGGCAGGCTTGGCCGCTGCGGGCGTGCTCAGCCTGTTCGGCATTCCCCTGCAGCGGGGCGCCAACCGTCTGGCCGATCGTCTGTTTCCGCACGTGCGGGACGATGCGAGGTATCGCGCCGCCCGCGGGGAGGAGATCTATCGTGCGGCACTGGAGGGTGCGTGGGAGGACGGCGTCCGGTCCGCGGTGGAGGTCGCGATCCTGCGGCGCCTGCAGGAGCAGCTCGGGTTGGCCGACCGGGATGCTCGACGCCTCGAAGCGGAGGTCGAGTTCCGGCATGCCCTTCCGAACCCGTCCCTGCCCGTCCTGCGCGAATGAGGGCCGCCGGGGCGTATCGCCTTGAAGGCCGTCGATCCGGGGGGCTCGTCCCAGGGTCCGGCCCGATCACTCCGGCGGCCGCGTCCCCGCGATCACATAGATCGGGCCCTGGGGCGCGAAGTGCGGACCGACCCCGTGGTCGTCGGGGGGCCCCGAGTCCCGCACCGCTTCCGCTGCCCGGGAGAAATCGGCGCCGGAGTCGGCCGCCTCGATGTCGCCGTATCCGGCGTTCTCCAGAATTCGCGCCCATTCGGATGGCGAACGCATGTGTCTCGCGCGCGATTCCTCGTCCTTGGCGTCGGTCTCAGCGATGGCAAGGCGGCCGCCGGGCCGCAGCACGCGTCGTACCGCGGCGAGCCACCGGGGGTCGGCATGATGGGCACCGAGGCGGCACACGACGGCGTCCCACGGACCCTTGGGCGGGTCCTCCATGTTCCCGACGGCGAAGGATGAGTTCGGGAACCGCTCCTTGGCGATCGCGATCATCGCGGGGCTCGCGTCGATCCCAGTCGCGTGAGCGCCCAACGCCGTGGCGGCTGCCGTCGTGTGGCCGGGGCCGCAGGCCACGTCCAGGACGCGGGATCCGGAGTGGACGCGCGCGGCATCGAGGAGGGCGTGCGTGGCTTTCGCGAGTTCCGGCTCCATGAGGTCCACGGATCGGTTGTACTCTTCCGCGCGGTCGTCCCAATCGTCCTCGGCTTCGTGGTCGTGGTGCCCGTGGTGCATGGGGAGGGCCACGCCGCGTGGGCTCATCAAGGGTCGCTGGAGTACCGGACCCATTTTTCATGCCTTCTCCTCAAACCTATATCCGACGGGCAGGACCTGCCCCCTCCATGCATGGCGCCCGATGGGTCGTCCTCCTGCTTCTCGCCCCGGCTCTCGCCGGGTGCGTGACCGACCCGTCCACGGAAGATGCGGAATCACCTGGGGATCCCCGTCTCCGCCTCAAGGAAGTGCCTCCCGGGTGCGACGCGTCGCGGCCGGCGGTGGCGCATCGCGCCGACGCGGTGCCGGTGGCGGACCCGGGTGTTCCCCTCCCGATTCCGTGCCTTCTCCGGACGGGCGTCCGCTCCGCGGAGCCACGCATGGGTGTCGCGGAGGATGGCACGATCTTCTTCTACCCGGCGGAACCGGACGGCGGCCGCAAAGGTGCGGGCCGGAGTCGCGACGGAGGTGCTTCGTGGGACATCGTGTATCGGGAAGTGGCGGGCGTCCCGAGTCATCAGCCCCCGTTCCTGGATCCCTTCATGCATCTGGACCCGGACACCGGCCGCGTCTTCATCCTGGACCTTTCGGGTGCCGCGAACTGCAGCCACCTGAGCTGGAGTGATGACAGCGGCGAGACATGGGACGGGTCTGTGGCGGGTTGTGCGCTCACGGATCATCAGAAACTGACGACCGGGGCGCCGCGTGCGGGTCCCACGGTCGGGTACGCGAATGTCGTGTACTACTGCGC
>JBFILE010000279.1:0-5299 GCA_041599855.1 Thermoplasmatota archaeon | reverse complement strand
GCGAAGCGCGGCGAGGTTGGGGGCGGGCGGTGGGAGACCCAACTGTCTCACCCACCCCCGCGACCCGCGCTCATTCCACCGACCAACCAACAAACCGACCAGCCAACAAACAAAGCGACTGAGCAACAAGGATCCAACGATGCCCACCACCGCGCGCAGTCCGCAACACCGCCTGGACCGCGCACCCCGCCCTACTCGATGTACCGCACGGCTTCCGCGGGAGCGATGCGGCTCGCACGCCACGCCGGGTAGAACGTGCACACGAGGGTCGCCGCGTAGGCAAGGAGGATGACGCCCACGAGGTCCAGGTACGGGATGACGAACTGGACGCCGAACTGCTGGAGGGCCTGCGTCGCCACCCCGTACGCGATGAAGACGCCGAGGATCGTCCCGATGAAGATGCCGAGGCTTGTCGTGAAGAAGATCTCGACGAGGAAGATCTTCAGGATGCCACTTCGCGGGTAACCGATGGCGCGCAGCATCCCGATCTCCTGCCGCCGCTCGAGGACGGCGCGCGCGGTGATGATGCCGAGGCTCGCGATTCCCACGATGAGGCCGAAGCCGAGGAACAATTGGAACAGGGTCAGGAATTGCCGGTTCTGCTCCACGATCTTCTGCGCTTCCGCTTCGATGGAGACCGCGTTCATGCCGGCGTCCTCGAATGCGGCTTCCAACTCCTTTGCCACCTCATCCGGGTCGGCGCCGTCCGTGATCTTGAAGAGGTACTGGCCGCGGACACGCTGGAAGTTCGTGCGCACGATGTCCTCGTTCACCCACACGCCGCCGAGGTAGATCTGTTTCTGGACGCCGATGACGGTGAAGTTCGCCTTCTGGCCGCCGGTCGTGTTCATGCTGAGGGTTGCGCCTGCGCCGAAGGCTCCGGGCTGCCCGTCCTCGGTGAACGTGTAGATGCGGGACACGATGACGAGGGTGTCATCGGTGAGGATGGCTTCGTACGCTTCCTGATCGGTCGCGTAGTCCGGGTGCCGTTCCTCGAGTTCGTACGCGTTGTTGGTGGCGAAGCCCGGTTCGTAGGCATAGATGATGTCGAAGGGTGGACCCTGATAGTTCACGGGCTTCCCGTTCACGGTGATGAATTCGCCGCCGAACGCGTTCGCGTAGATGAGGTCGTCGTGGCGCACGATGTCCCGGAAGGGATCGTCACCGTCCTTGACGCCGTTGGCCGCATACCATGCGCGGAGGTCGCCGATGGGGACCGTGGTTTCGCCGTCCACGTCGTACCCGCCGCTCTGTTCCTTCAGGTCGATGTTGAAGGTGGCGCTGAACGTGGTGAATGCGGCGATCACGAGCATGACGAGGGCGAACATGGCGACCGTGAGCCCGGTGCGTGTCTTCTTCTGGAGGGGGTAGGCGACTCCCGGCCGTGCGGCGGCGCGCAAGGCCTTCACCTTCAACACCATGGCGCGGGCGGCGCGCATCACCCACGGGAGGTGCACGATGATGAGGGCGCTTGCGATGACGAGGATCATGCCGCGGACGGGCCCCATCATCTGGCTTGCGAGATCGTCGGGCGTGTCGAAGACGAAGAGGCTCGCAGCACTGTACGTGCCGAGGACGCCCCCGGCGACGGGGTACACGTGCTTCTGCTTGAGCCAGCGGCCGAGGACGATGGCGGCGCCGAGGACGAGGAGGGTGGGGCCGAGCACCTTGAGCGGAAGGTACGAGGCGGGGAATCCGAGGCCGGTCATGACGAGGCCGACGGCGGCGAGCACGGCTCCGGATATGGTGACCACGAAGCCGGCGCGGGATTCCGGTTCCTCCAGGCGTTTGATGGCGCGCACGATGTTCAACCGCGAGCTTCGCCAGCTCGTGAGTCCCACGGTCACCATGGTGATGAGGAACCCGGCGGCGAGGGCGATGGTGAGGCTCGCCCACTCGAAGTGGAAGGGGAAGTCGAGGAAGTTGTTCCCGCTCGAGGTCAGGATGTCGTTGAAGCCGAGGACGAGGGCGAACGCGATGAGGAGGCCGAGGAAGATGCCGATGAAGGAGGCGACGATGGCGTACAGGAGGCCTTCGAAGCTGAACAGCAGGCCGAGGTCGCGGCGCGGCATGCCGACCGCGCGTGCCATGCCGAGTTCGCTCTTGCGTTCCTCGGCAAGCATGATGAAGATGTTGACGATGAGCATGATGCCGGCCATGATGGTGAAGGACGACACCGTGGTGAGGAACGTGGTGAAGAGTTCCCCGGCCTTCTCCGCATCCCCGATCCAGTTGCTCTTGATCTCGCGGGCGTTCAACCGCTCGAGGCTCGGTTCGTCCGGGTACGCGACGCGTGCGGCCGCCACCGCCTGATCGAGGACGGTGCGTACTTCCCGTGAGCGCGCGACCCCCGAGTACGTGTCCCCGTTGTTCGTCACGCGGATGGCGTTGATCTTCCCGTCCTTCTCGAAGATGGATTGGGCGGCCTCCAGGGGCAGCCAGACAAGGGGCGCGAGGAACAGGTTGCCGGGTCCTTCGGGGGCGAGGATGCCGGCGACCGTGATGTTGGTCTTCCGGATGCTGCCGCCGCTGTCGCCGCCGGCCCCGAAGTTCTTGTCGAACCCGAAATCCTCGGGCTTGATGCCGGATTCCTCGAGTTGGCGTGTGAAGTTGCGGAACTCGTTGAGGTCATACACTTCGTGGAAGACGAGGATGAGGGCGCGCCACGGCATCTGGGAGGCGGCCTTGGAATGGACCTTTAGGCTCCATTCGCCCTTTTCGAGGAAGTCGCGACCGGCAGGAGCGGTCATGTTGATCCAGACGGGGATGTCGGGTTGGAGGACGGTGCCGGCATCGTTGAGGATGCTGGTGCCGTCGGGTCCGACGAGTTCCACGTCGAGGTCCGCGGGGACGGTCGCGTCCGGGTCCGGGAAGACGAGGGCCGTGATGCGGACGGCGCCGCGGGTCACGTTGAACCGGTGATCGTACACGTCCTGGGGCGAGTGGACGTACCCGGCGGCGTCCGTTGTGAAACCAACAGCGCCGCCCAGATTCTTGGCAATGGCTGCCAGGTCGAAGGTGCCGCCGCCAGGTGCCGCAACCGGGAGGGCTGCCGGCGCCCGTCCGGCTCCGGCAAGGAATCCGGTTGCATTGATGATGCGTGGAATCAGGGGCGTGGGCGTGATGCTGTAGCTGAGGGTGACCGTGTCCCCGGCTTTCGCGCCGAGGGCCACGGCGACCTGTTCGCTCAGGTATGCGTCGCGGGGCCCGAGGGTGCTCGCGTCTGCGATGCGCCCGTCGGTGAGGACGAAGTCCCCGAACGCCTTCTCCGCCTGCCAGTCGAATCCGACGACGCTGACCCGTGGCTCACTCTGCTTGGTGGCCGGATGTTTCACGGACACGCTCTCGAAGGTCATGGGCGCCATGCCTGCGACGGCGCGGTTCACGGTGGCGTTGTCGCGGAGGTCCGAGTACACGGTTTCCGGGAAGTAGAGGTAGCCTTCGATGTTCACGAGTTCGTCGGCGGGACCGAGGGCGCGGTAGGCTCCGTTCTTGATGCCGAATTCGAGGGTGTCCCCGGTGACGAGGCTTCCT
The DNA here is from genome assembly GCA_041599855.1 of Thermoplasmatota archaeon. Taxonomy (GTDB): domain Archaea; phylum Thermoplasmatota; class SW-10-69-26; order JACQPN01; family JAJPHT01; genus JBFILE01. The sequence goes on along the minus strand of JBFILE010000279.1, from coordinate 1,765 downwards.
GCGATGATGGCGGTCCCGACCATGAGGCCGATGAGGACGACGGCGGTCTGGGCCTTGCGCCGTGTTGCATTCCGTACGGCCATCTTGAGGATGATGGGCCGGCGCCACGCGAGGACCGCGAAGGCGGCGATGACGAGCGCAACGATGACGAGGGGGGCGAGGACGGCGACGGCGCTGGCCACCCCTCAGGCCTCCTTGCCCAAGGCGTCCACGACGCTCCCGTTCTCCATCTGCACGATGCGGTCGCACGCATCCGCGATGCGGGGGTCGTGGGTGACGATGACGTATGTCTGGCCGAGGTCCGCGTTCAGCTGCTTCATGAGGCCGAAGACCTCGAGACCCGTGGCCGTGTCCAGGTTGCCTGTGGGCTCGTCCGCCCAGACGATGGCAGGCTGGTTCACGAGGCTGCGGGCGATGGTGACGCGCTGTTGTTGGCCTCCGGACATCTCACTCGGTTTGTGGCCTGCGCGGTTCGATAAACCCACCACGTCCAATGAGCGAAGGGCGCGTTCCCGCGCGGCTTTGAGGTCGACGCCGGCGACGAGGAGCGGGAGTTCCACGTTTTCGACGGCGGTGAGGACGGGGAGGAGGTTGTAGGATTGGAAGATGAATCCCATGCGGTGGGCGCGGTACCGGGTGCGGGCCTCGTCGCCCATGGCGGTGAGGTCCTTGCCTTCGATGAGGACACGCCCGCCGCTCAGGTCGTCGAGGCCGGAGATGCAGTTCAGGAGCGTGGTCTTGCCGCATCCGCTGGGGCCCATGATGGCCACCATCTCGCCGCGGTTCACGTCCAGGTTCACGCCCTGGAGGGCCGGGACCTCGATGGCGCCGACGCGGTAGGTCTTGCGCACATCGATTGCGCGGATGATGGCGCCGTTCGTCTCCACGTCCGAAGGCACGGGCGCGTTCTATATGAGGGTTGTTTCCCCGGCTATCTTCCCTTCGCGCGCATGGGCGGCGCCCCCGGGACCGCCCGCGAAGGGCACATCACCGCATCAACGGTCGAGATACGGGACCGGGTCCTCGGTGCCGGCTTCCCGGAATCCCTTGAGCCGGAGGAGGCAGGAATCGCATGTGCCGCATGCGGCCTCGCCGCCCTGGTAGCAGCTCCACGTCTGACCGAGGGGGGCGTCGAGTTCGATGCCGCGCCGGACGATGTCCGCCTTGGTGAGCTTGAGGAGCGGGGCTCGAATGGCCACGGGGTTCCCTTCGACGGCGCGTTTGGTTGCGAGGTTGGCCATCTGTTCGAATGCGTCGAAGTATTCGGGGCGGCAATCCGGGTACCCGCTGTAGTCGAGGGCGTTGGCGCCGATGAAGATGGCGTCGGCGTCCCGGACTTCGGCGACGGCGAGGCCGTAGGAGAGCATGACGGTGTTCCGGGCGGGGACGTAGGTGACCGGGATGTCCGCCGACATCCGGGCTTCGTCGCGGCCTGTGGGTACGTCGAGGCCGGCGTCCGTGAGGGCGCTCCCGCCGACTTTTCCGAGGTCGAGGGAGAGGATCATGTGGTCGGCGGCGCCGAGGGCCGTGGCCACGGCTTTGGCGGATTCGAGTTCGCGCACGTGGCGTTGCCCGTACTCGAAGGAGATGCAGGTGAGGTCGAATCCCTCGGATTTCGCGATGGCGGCGGCGACACAGGAATCGAGACCGCCGGAAAGGAGGACGACCGCGCGAGGCATGGCCGCCGCGACGCGCCTGCCGATTCATGTAGCCTTCGGGCCGGGACTCGGCGGGATCGGGGGCGTCGTCCGTCGTCGTCGTGGGG
>JBFILE010000278.1:0-5348 GCA_041599855.1 Thermoplasmatota archaeon | reverse complement strand
GGCGTCAGTCGTCGTCGTGGGGCGAAAGGGCGGGCGGGCAGGCGTCAGTCGTCGTCGTGGGGCGATAGGGAGGGCGGGCGTCGATGCGCCGGCCGGTGAGTGATAGCCGAGGGGCGAGCGGGTACGGTCGCAGGCGTCGAGGGGCGAGACGGAGGGTGGGCTTCGAAGTACGCACTGCGGCCCGGTCGCCCGACCCCGGATCATCCGGCCCCGGGACACCTTCATGTATCTACAGTCGCCTACTTTCGCCCGCCTAACTCAGCCACGCATAAATGGCACCTCACGTTTCCCGGCGCGTGCGGTTCTCCGTCGCCATCACCGTCCGGAACGATCGGGCGAACCTGGAAGCCCTCCTGGCATCCCTCGAGAAGCAGACCCGGACGCCTGACGAGGTCGTCGTCGTGGACGCTTACTCGACCGATGGCACCTGGGAGGTCACGGAAGCCTTCGCCGCCCGCGCCGCGTTCCCCGTGGTCGCCGTCCAGGAGCGCGGGAACCGCGGGGTGGGCCGCACCCGCTGCGTGGAACTCGCCACGGGCGAAGCGGTGGCATTCATCGACTCGGATTGCACGGTGAGCCAGGATTGGCTGGAACGGTTCGTCCGCGCGTGGGACGAGGAATCAGCGAAGAGCCCGAAGCCCCTCGGCGCCATCGGAGGCGCCAACAACACGCCTCCCGGTTCCACGGACCTCATGCAGGCGATCGATGACGTGATGAGCCCCATGGAGGAGCAGAGCTTCCACGGCATCAACACGATCAACTGCGTGTACCTGAAGGCCGCGGTCGAAGCTGCGGGCTTCTTCGATGCGTCCCTGCACACGGCGGAAGACCCGGACCTGAATGCCCGCATCGCGAAGAAGGGATACCACCTGACCCGCGTGGAGAACCCGTGCTGGCACAAGCGTCGGGACTCGTGGAAGAAACTCGTCCGGCAGCACTACGAGTACGGCATCGGCGCGTGGACCCTCCTGTACCGGCATCCCGAGTACTTCCCGTGGCAGGAATACTGGGTGGCGCCGATCGGCAGCGTCCTCGTCCTGGCCTTGGTAGGTCTCGGCGCCGTCCTCGGCCAGTTCGGACTCATCCTCCTTGCCGCACTCGGGCTTGCCCTCGTGCCCCTTGTCGCCCATCGGCACTGGGTGAAGTTCTTCTTCGACCGCCATGGCGTGAGTGGCGCTTGGTTCCGCCGCCTCGCCATCCTGTGGATCGTGTACGTGCCGTACCAGGCCGGGATCCTCATGGGTCGCCTGAAGAACCCGCGCCCGTCGTGAGGTGGCACCGATGACCCCGCGCGTCTCCGCCGTCGTTCCGACGTACAACCGGCCGGACCGGCTCAACGAAGTCCTGCCATCATACTACGCACAGGCGGGCGTCGCCGAAGTGATCGTGGTGGATGACGCGAGCCCCGTGGACATCTCGGCCCTCGTGAAGCAGCATGGCGTGCGCGCGCGTGCCCGCGGCGTCTCCGTGCGCCTCGTGCGCCTCGACACCAACATGGGTGCGGCGGCGGCCCGGCAGCGCGGGGTGGACGAGGCCGTGAACCCGATCATCCTCATGGGCGAGGATGACGTGGTGCTTGCGCCGGACCTTGTCGCACATGCGCTGCCGCATCTCGAACGGCGGCCGAAGCTGGGCCTTGTCGGTGCACGGGTCATCAACGTGCGCGTCGGCGAGGACGCGGAAGCCGCCCTCATCCGCGCGGACCGCCATGAACTGCTGGACCCCATCGACTACCGGTGGTTCGTCGGGAACTTCGAGTCCCGGTGCCCGCAGCCCATCGAGGTGCCGTTCGTCCAGTCGATCGGCCTCTGGCGCCGGGATGCATTCCGGAAGGTCCGCTTCTTCGAAGGGTACGCCGGGAACGGCTACCGGGAAGAAACGGACCCGCAGGTCCAGCTTCTCGACCATGGACTCGGCGTCCTGTACGAGCCGCGGGCAGTCTCCTTCCACCTGCCGCACGTGGACAAGGGCGGGTCGCGGAAGGTGTCGCGCTGGAAGGCGTTCCGGTGGACGCTCCGGAACAACCGCCTGTTCCTGCGGCGCCATCACGCGCGCCTCAGGGAGAACCGCTTCGCGCCGTACCCGAAGTGGTTCATGCAGGCGTATCTCGTTCGCAAGATCCTGCCCGAGTATGCGCCTTGGTCGAAGCGGTGATCCGGCGGAACTCGGCGAACACGGGCCCATGGGATCCCCCGACCCTTCACGCAGCGCCCACATGAGGCGCAGCACGCGCGGCGGGGAACCCCGTCCAGGGGAGGCGGGACGCGTCGCGGCACGTCCCACCCCGGGGCTCCATCACGTCGGTCCGACCACCATCGCCTCACCTGCGGCGCGCAACGAACGCTGCCACGGCGACTGCGCCGAGGGCGGCGAAGACTGCGGGACCCGGCACCTTCTGGCTGTTGTCGGCTTCCGCGGGCTTCGCCGCGCCGTCGGCGGCACCGTCACCGCCGTCCTCGGCGAGCAGGTTGCCCGCCGCGTCCGAGGATGACGCCGCGGCGCCCTCCTTGGAGAGATTCGATTCGGCTTCGGCGGCCTCGTTCTCGTAGTCGTCGAAGAACTCGGCTTCCTCCTCCTCGCCCGCGAACGGATCATTCTCGGATTCGCCGGCGAAGGGATCCTCCTCGTCCGCGAAAGGGTCCTCCTCGTCGGCGAAGGGATCGTCCTCTTCGAAGGATTCCCCTTCAGCGGCGGCGGGCATGGCGAGCATGACGGCGGCGAGGAGGGCAAGGAGGAGGGTGCGGGGGGCGTTGGGGATGAGTCGTTTGAGCATGGTGGTTCACCTGATTTCGTCGGGGGATTCGGGGGTTCGATGGTTCGGGATCGGGGGTTCGATGGTTCCGGACGAGGTTTTTGGCGGCAGGGCCGGAGCCCTGCGCCGGCGTCCGGGGGTCGCGGGCGGATTCCGGGAATCCGTTCCCACGGCCTTCTGCGCGGAACCGCCGCCACCTCGCGATGAGGCGACGACGGCGGGTGCGGGCGGTTCAACTCGTGGCGGCAGGGTCCTCGTCCTTCGCAGGGTTCGGCATCGCCGGGTCCTGGTTCTTGTCGGGGTCCGGGTACGACTCTTCCGCCGCGCCGCCTTCATGTTTCTGGGGGTTGGGATACGCGCCGTCGCCCGGTTCCTGCTCATCCTTGTGCGGGTTCGGGTACGCGCCGTCGGCCGGCTCCTGTTCATGCTTGCTCGGGTTCGGGTAGGCGCCGTCGCCCGGGTGCTGGTCGGGATCCGGGTACGCGTCCCCTCGTCCGCGCGGTTCGGCACCGCCGAATCCGCCACCGAAGGCGTCGAAGCCGCCGTCGAAGTCGCCGCCGTCGAACACGATGTCGGCGCACTTGCCCACGTCACCGGGGCCGATGAAGGCGCGGAGGTCCGCATCCCAGAGTTCGCGCGCCTGGAGGATCGCGTACACCTTGTCGCTGAGGCTCCAGCAGGTGTCGTCCGTCAAGGCTTCCACCTTGAGGCGCGCGTTCTCCTTCAACTCCTCAAGGGCGAGGGACGTGTCCGATTGGATCGCCTCCTTCTTCAGGATCGACCCGTCGCGGAGGTCCGCGAGACCGTCCTTCGCCGTGGCCTTGCACGCGGCCTTGAGACCGCCCCATTCGGCGCGGGGCGCATCCGAATCGAGGATGGCCCGCAGACAGTCGCGGTACTCCGCCTGGAGCGCGCGCTTGCCCTCGAAGTACGACCCGGCGAGGGTCTTCATCCCGTCCCGGTACTCGACCTTGAGGGCCCGGTACTCGGTCTGGTACCCGGCGCGCAGGTCCCGGACGTCCTCGAGATACGCCCGCATGGTGTCGCGGAGGGTCTCACGGATCTCGCGGCGCGCAGCATCCTGCTTCATGCGCATGTCCTGACCATCGCCATCGGGACGGCAGTCGCCGGAGCCTTCCCGGCCGGGGTCGCGACGGTCGTCGCCGAAGTCGTCGCCGCCCTCGTCCCAGAAGGCTTCGTCCTCGCCTCCGAAGGGGTCCTGGTCGTGGCCGCCGAAGTCACCACGGCCGCCGTCCGGTCCGGGGCCGCAACGCGGGCCGCCGTCACGCGGGTCGCGGCCATCGCGGCCGTCGGGCCCCCTCATGCGGCGGTCGTCCCGCATCATTTCCGCGGGCGGTTTGCAGAGCCACGTGCCTGCCGCTTCCGGCTTGCAGAAGTCCGGCGGCGTGCATTCCTCGGTCTGGCCGATCTTGCCGTCGCATTCCGGCGGGGCCTGACAGCGGAAGGCATGGGGATCGTCGGCGAGCGGTTGACAGTGCTTCTCCATGTCGTCGTCGGGACCGTGGCCGCGGCCGTCGGGACCGCCGCGCCCGCCGTCGTGGGGCCGGCAGCGGAACGTGTTGTCCCCGGTCTTCTCGCACCCGCCGGGCGTATGGCAGCGGTCCGCATTGCGGGGCTCGCGACATTCGGGCGGAAGCTGGCATTCGAATGAGCCGTCATCAAGCTCGCGACACGCGTCCTTCGGATCGCCGCGACGGTCGTCGTGGGGCGGCTCGCAGATCATCCGGCCGTCACGGTCCCGGTCGCAGTGGTCCCGGCCATACTCGCGGCGGTTCGCGTCGTTCATGCAGGTCGCGCCCGCATCGCCGTACGCCCGGTCGCACGCCGGTTCCCGGTGGGCGCCGTCGCGCGGGTCCGTCCCGGCATCGTGGTCGCGCTTCTCATCAGGGATCTTGCAGAGGAAACGCCCGCCACCCTGCGGCTCGCACTCGGGCGGGAGTTGGCATTCCGGCGCGCGCGGTTCGTCCTGGCAGAATTCAGGGAGCTTGCATTCCACCAGGTCTTCGCCTTCGATGAAGCGGCACTCGGGGCCACCGTGGCGTCCGTCGTCCGCCGGGGGCTCATCTGCCGGAGGGTCGCCCGCAGGCGGTTCATCGGCCGGGGGCTCGCCTGCGGGCGGTTCATCGGCGGGCGGGTCGTCGGCCGGAGGCTCACCTGCGGGCGGCTCGTCTCCGGCAGGCGGTGTATCGCCCGCTGCCGTATCGTCGCCGGGGGTCGTGTCCTCCGGCTTCTCTTCCGGGGTCGTCCCGGTGCCAGTCTCGGATGTCGGGTCGTGCGTCGTCGTGCTGTCGTCACCCGCCGTGGTGCCGTCCTCTGCGGCAGCCGTGGCCGATGCCAGCATCATGAAAACGAGCGCAACTGTCAGTTTGATGGACCGCATGCCTGGAACCTCTGCGGTCGGCTCTGCAAGGTACCCCCCTTTAAGGTTGCGACGATCAGGGTCACAGGTCCGGGGCCACTGGGGTCGAGGGCCCCTTACACCAACATGGGGTCTGATCACGCGCACCCGCGGGCTCGTGCGCGCACGAGCGCAACCAATCCTGCGAGGGCCACGAGACCCGAGGCGTCGGCACCG
>JBFILE010000277.1:0-5350 GCA_041599855.1 Thermoplasmatota archaeon | reverse complement strand
GGATCCGCGAAGCGGATCCGAGGACCGAGACGTGGCTTTTGCCACGTGGGGGCGCCGCAGGATCCGCGAAGCGGATCCGAGGACCGAGGCGTGGCTTTTGCCACGTGGGGGCGCCGCAGGATCCGCGAAACGGATCCGAGGACACCGACGTGGGCTTGCCCACGTCAGGTCGACCTGCACCCCAGATCTGCATTCCCTGCCGCGCCGCCCAACCCCCTCGGTTTCCGGTAATTCCACTGGGCCCCATGCGACGTGTTGCCATGTCGCAAGCTTCAAGACCTGCTGTGGGACAGATCGGGCTTGTGTTGCCTATCGCGTTGGATCCGTACTTCGATCCCATCTTCCGCCAGAGCCTCGAACGAGCCGCCCGTCGTCAAGGTCGCAGCCTCGGCGACCTGGAACAACAATTCGCATCATTCTCGGATGCGTTCGAATGGCTCCGCCAAGCCGATTCCGATGAATTCTCGCGCTACGTTGAAGACACCAGTGCCGCCGTGGACCACGTCGGCTGGATCATCGTGGATGGCCGATCCCGCCACATCGCCTCGTGATTCCGGATCCGATCCCGCGTGATCGATCCCCCGTTCCCGACCGCCCGCCGTGGGAGCCTCATCGAACCGGACGGATTGCCGTTCGTTCCGGCCAAGATGGTCTCCCCGGCTCCCGCCGTCCCCTGATTCGGGCGGGCTGACGGATCACGGCGCATCACGGAGAATCACGCGCAAGGCGGGGTTGCGATCGACCCTCCACAACCCGTCCGCCGCCCGCCGACTCGGACGGAATGGGACCTCCGGATCTGTTCCGGATGCCGCATGCTCCAAACACGGAGTCACGACAGGGAGTGCGAAGAAGTCATATAGTCGCCATTTCCATCGAGCGAGCGGGAGGCTTACGCCTATGCGTCAAACCTTGACATACATCCTCATTGCGCTCGCCCTCGTCGTACCCGCCGGCTCCGCCATCGCGTCCAACGAGAACTCGCCCGACTGTGATGCCAACCACGACGACAACGTCCCCGACGCGGGACCCGTCCGAACGTGCGAAGGCGAACACTGGAATGGCTCCGACAACACCGGCTCCGCGGCCGGCTGTGACGAACAGGCCGTTTCCGACCCCTCCAACCTCGGTGTCGCGTACGCGCACTGCGGTGAGAACCAGGACAGCAACGGCGGCGCCCCCGGCTACGAGAACCGCCCCGACGTCTTCGCGAACGGCGCGACGGACGCGGTCCACGTCCGCACGACCTGCGACGACGGCTCCGCCTGCTTCGTCGGTCTCTCCATCTTCGGTGTCGGCCGCGCCAACGTGATGGCCGCGTCCTTCGGCGACACCGCCGTGGCCGCCGCCTACCTCCGTGACGACTCCGACCAGACCAGCGCCGTCGTCAACGGCTTCGTGCCCCTCACCTGCCAGCAGGGCTGGGTCTTCCGCTGCTCCGAAGGCAACGTCCTCGCTGAAGTCGTCCACCAGGCCGGCATCACGCGCGGCCAGGGTGTCGGCGAAGAGAACGACAACGGTCGCGGCGAATGCCACCAGAGCGACTACGAGACGCGCAACTGCGTCCGTGACAACACGGCCGCGTCCGTCTGGATCAACGAGTAATCGCGGATCCTTCCTGTCGGGGCGATGATCGCCCCGACTCCCCGCCCGGGGCGTTGTCCCGGGCGGGGCATCATTTTCCATCGATTCCGATCGATCCCCCACGAACCCCGGAGGCCCCTTTCATGAAACTCACCACGACCCTGCTCGCCCTTGGTCTCGTCCTTGCCGCGCCTGCGGCCTTTGCCGACGAGAAGCACCCGGATTGCGAGGAGTACCAGGACACCTACTTCTATCCGGACAACACGGATGAGGAAGGCAACCGCCAGAAGAACCCCGAGAAGACGCGCGTCTGCGAAGGCGAGCACTGGGATGGCCAGGACACCACGAACTCGTCCGACGAACCCACCCAGGCCACGACGGACGGCGAGAACACCTACGTCTCCCTGTTCGCGTACAAGGACCCGGAGAGCCCGGACGTGGACCAGAACGGCGTCCTTGACGCGTTCCACATGCGCCTCTCGATGGACGGCTCCGAGCACGTCTATTTCTACGGCGGGCTCTACGGCGTGGGCGAAACCGCTGCCGATGTGAACACGGCCGACAAGCGCGCGGCATGGTACGGCAAGGACGGCACGAACCAGGGCCCCCTCGGCCCGGTCTGGATGGAGATCATCGACCTGTACAACCGGGACGATGCGGACGCCGACGGCGCCGACGGAAACTTCATCGCGTGGGTCGTTGGCGAATCCGGCATGCTCCCCCAGGGCATGGCCACCGGCGAGAACGACTGCACACAGCACGAGTACCAGACCTCGGACTGTACCCGTGACAACACGGCCATCACGATGGAACTCGCGTGATCGCTCATGTGGGGCGGGCGCTCCGCCCGCCCCCCGGGCCTCGGCCAGAATCAGGGATTCCGTCCCGCCCCGGCCCCCGTGACAACCCCGCAACCCGCCGTTAGCTTCAAGTGGGGGAATCCGTGTCCCCAGCCTGATCCCACGGGTGCTCTCCGCTCGACCTGCGTTCGCGTCGATCACGTGAAGGCTTTATGCGTGATGGGTGGTGCCCGTAAAGGAAGACCGCGAGGGCGTGCTGTAGGCGGCCGCGCGCGAAGGAGTCCGACCGGTCGGGCGCTCCGCGGCGGCTTCGAATGCGGCGTCCCGCCGCCAACCGGCAAAACCGTCCTTCCGGAACCGGTCGATTGGAGCGATGGTCATGACTTCGAGAAATCCTTGTCCCATGCGCCCGTTCGTCCAAGCTCCGGGCTCCGGCCACCTGCCACGACCCGGCGATCCTGTCTTCCTGCGCTCCGGAGACGTGCCTGATGCTTGACCTCCGCGTGGCCACGTGGCGCATTCCGCATGTGAGTGCCCGCGACCTTGAGCAGGTCACGATTCCCGACGAGGATGTCGATGCCCGTCTGAAGGCCATGCGTGTCATGCTGGACTCGTCCGGCATCTTCTATCTGAGCACGTGCCAGCGGGTGGTCGTGGTTGCGGCCACGGACATCGCCCCCGACGTTGTCGCCGCCCGCGCCAGCGAATCCTTCTCCGACCCTGTCCGCCCCGAGGTGTTCTCGGGATACGAGGCGTTCGCCCACCTCGCGGAAGTCGCCGCAAGCCTCGACTCCCTCGTCCCCGGTGAACCCGAGGTCCTCGGGCAGATGAAGGACGCCTTCAACCGATCCGTCGCCCACGGCCTCGTCGGCCCCGACCTGAACCGCATCCTGCCGGCCGTCCTCCGTACCGCGAAACGCGTACGGCATCGGACGGACCTTGGCCGCGGAAAGGTCAGCCTCATCCCCCTCACGCTGGACCTCGTGGACCGGCAACTTACTGAAGCGCCCACGTCCCATGTGGCGGTGTTCGGCACCGGCGTCATCGGTCGACGCATGCTGGAATTCCTGCGCCCCTACGGCGAGACATCCGTCCACGTCGTGAGCCGAACCGAGGAACGGGCGGCCGAAGTCGCAGGCCCCGCCGGCGTCGAAGCCCACGCGATCGACTCCTTCCTCGCGGCGCCCCGCCCCCTGTCCCTCGTCGTCCTCGCAAGCCGCGCCCGGGACCCGTACTTCACGGCGGACGTGGCCCGTTCATTCATCCCTCCCCGCGGAAGCCTCCTCGTCCTCGACCTCGCCATGCCGCGGAATGCGAGCGACGAGGTGCGGGCGATCCCCGGCGTCACCCTTGTCCAACTCGATGACTTGTCCGGGATCAGCGAGCGGAGCCGGGCGTCCCGGGAGCAGGCGCTCGTCCGTGCCCGTGAAGTCCTCGACGAGGAAGTGGACCGGGTCCGCGAGCACGAGGCGAAGCGCGCCATCACCAATGATATCGTGGACCTTCGCGAAGCCGTCCTGCAGGCGGCGGAAGCCCGTTTCGACGAAGTCGTGAAGGACCTCGGCGAGCGCGGCGTGAGCCCCCAGGACCCCGACTTCCGCCGCTGGTACGATCGCACCATCGCGACCGTCCTCCACGTGGCACTCGCGCGCCTGAAGGAGGACCGTGTCGCCGAGGCCCGCCGGGTCCCGGTGGACGAGGCGGACGCCGAGGGCGATGCCTACGATGGGGCGGAGACATCGGACGAGGCCGCCGCGGACGTCAAGGGCGGGGTCGGGTCGAAGCCTGCCCCGGAGGCCCAACCGTGAGTGGCGACGTCCTCCGCGTCGGCACCCGGCGAAGCGAGCTCGCGCGGACCCAGACGGGTCACGTGTGCCGCATGCTCGAATCGATCGGATTTGCGACCGAGGAAGTCCTCGTCACGAGTGCGGGCGACGTGGACCGCACACGGCCCCTCCACCTCATCGGGAGTGATCCCGGCTTCTTCACGCGCGCCCTCGAGGACGCCCTCGCGGACGGCCGCATCGATGTCGCCGTCCACAGCCTGAAGGACCTGCCGCTTGCCGGTCCGGAGGCGCTGCCCATCGTCGCGATTCCGGCGCGCGAGGACCCCCGCGACACCCTCCTCGTCCGTCGCGGCCACGAGGATGATGGCTGCCAGTTGATCCCGGGCACCCGATTCGGGTCCTCCTCGCCCCGGCGGCAGACCCAGATCCTCGCGGCGCAGCCGGACGCCATCCCCATCGACATCCGAGGGAACATCGGCACCCGCATCGCCCTCCTCGACGACGGAACCCTTGATGCGCTCCTCGTCGCCCGCGCCGCCCTGAACCGTCTCGGAATCAAGGCCGGCGACGGGGTCGTTGCGACGGACCTGCCCCTCGACGGGTTCCCGACGAGCGCCGGCCAAGGGGCCCTCGCCATCCAGATGCGGCGGGACGATCCGCGGGTGAAACAGGTGGCCGCACTGGACGACCCCGAGGCCCGCGCGGCCACGGACGCGGAACGCGGGCTCCTCGGCCTCCTCGGCGGCGGGTGCAGCATGCCCCTTGGCGCCACCGCGTGGAGGGAGGGCGGGACTTGGCGCCTGCGGGCCACGTATGCCGCCGAATCGTGGACCGCACCCGCGTATGCAGGATTGCGCGTGGCGGACGTGCGCGCCGCAAGGCCCGAACTCCTTGCCCACCTGGCACATGTGGCGGTCGGCGAGGAACCCGTGGCGGACGCGCCGGCCCCCGGCGTGGACCTCACGGGCCGCCGGATCGTCGTCGCCCTCACCGACCCCACGGCGGACGCGTACGTGGACGTCGCCCGCGCCCACGGGGCCCGCGCCGAGGCGTGGGTCCTGTCCGGCACCACTCCCATTCCCGGTGAGGTTCCCGGCGCGGTCCGCGACGCGTGGCACGCCGGGGGCACATGGGTCGCGCTCGCAAGTTCCCGAGCTGTGGACGCCGTCGCCCGCCTCGAAG
>JBFILE010000276.1:0-5354 GCA_041599855.1 Thermoplasmatota archaeon | reverse complement strand
GGCCGCAACCGGCCCGGGATACACGCCCACGCAGGCCCGCGTCATCGCCCTCGTCCGCGCCGAAGGCCCCCTCTCGCAGCGGGAGATTGCGGAGCGGCTCGGCATCACGAAGCAGGGTGCGAACCGGCACGTGAAGATGCTGCAACGGGCGGGAGCGCTGCGGATCCTGGAGGATGGGCGGGTCATTGTGGCGTCGTGAGCGGTGAACGGCAGTCCCTCGCGAGCCCCTGCCTGCGCGGGATTCCCGGGAACGGCGGCGACGACCGTTGTCAGCGCCGGTGGCCGGCGCCCGGGGCTTGGCCCGCGCGCCGGGCGCAGCGGGATCGCTTCGTGCGACCGGCTCTCCGTCGTCCGATGCCTGATGCCGGGACATCGTTGTCCCGACCTCCCGCCGATCAGGATGGCGGCATGAACGGTCTCGGGGGTGCCGGGTACGGGGTCACGCCACCGGCGGTGCCTTCCACGAACGGCAACACGAGTTGGCTGGAACCATGGATCGTAATGGTGGGGTTCCACGGTTGGGCCGTCGGCTCAAGTGACGGCTTGAGCACCACGGCGAGGCGGTGATCCTTCAGGGTGGCTGCCATGCTGAAGAGGTCCACCCGGACGGTCGTGGGCGTATCGGTCGGGAAGTCCGTGCCCGTGTAGCCGCCCTTGTGGAATCGCAGGTCGACGCCGCCGCGCGAGAGCATCCGGTTCGCGCCCGGGTCCTCGCACAGGTCCGTGTTCGGGGTGGCCCAGAGCTCGAAGCGGAAGTCGCCCCCGGGCCGCGTGGACTCCAGTTCGAGAATGGCGTACGGATTCCCGGCCATGGTGCCGGTGACCGGTTCGGAGACGTAGGCGAGGACAGTTCCCGGATCGTCGAAGGGGCCGCATTGGAAGTCCTGGTCGCCCGGCGCAAGGTCGTCGAGGGGCTCCGAGTTGGTCGTTGCGGATGCCGCGCGGAAACTCATGGCTCCCGTGGCGTCGGTTCCCAGGCCTCCGGCTCCCAGATGAAGCGCTTCCACGGCGGCGGCCGGCGGCCATCGGTCGGCCTCGTGCCATGACCCCGCGGTGTCCTGGTAATCCACGACGCCGACGCGGGGCGCATCGCCGATCCCCTTCAGCCAGAAGTCGAACCAGACCTGCGTGAGGGTCTCCTGGTCGTCCGCGTAGCCGTAGTTGGCGAACGGCTCCGTGAAATCGATCGTGTGGCCCCACTGACCAAGAACGAACCATTTGGGGGCGTTCGGCAGGGCATCCCAGATGATGTCCTCCTGGAAGCGGTGGCCCGAGTTGTCCCGTTGGCCGTGGGGCACGAGGACGGCCGCCGTCACGTCCCCGAAATGGTCCACGAGGCGCCGTTCCGTGAACCACGTCGGATAGCGATCGTCGGCGTACTGTGTCGCGGCTTGGCGGGACACGTGCCGCGGTGTGTCGGGGCAGGCCCGCGTGGCCGCGGCGGCGGCATATTCGTCCATCCGTTGGCTCGGAACACCAAGGGGCCAATTCGGCGTCCCGATGCCGACGTAGCGATCGAGCGTGAATGCATTGTAGCCCTCAAGGGCGCGGCCTTGGATGTCGTATCCCTGGAGATACCAATCCGTGATGACGCCCGCGGCCCAGATGGCTTTCAACGCGTCGCGACCCTGGATCGCGGCCTCCCAGGGAGTCGTCCCCATGTAGGAGATGCCCCAGAATCCGACGCGCCCGTTGCTCCACGGCTGCTCGGCTGCCCAATCCACGATCTCGCCGTGATCCTTCTGCTCGTCCGGGCTGCTCCAGCCGAGACACCCCCCCGATTCGCCGGTTCCGCGAACGCTGATGAGCAGCAGCGCAAACCCGTTCTCCGGAAACTGTCGCAGGTGCCCCAAATCCATCTGGCCAGGGTAGCTCGTGGACCCGCTCCCACCGTCGGTAGGGTCGTTGTTCGTGTTCTGCGAGAAGTAGGGTGACGAGTACACCACCACGGGCGCTGCCACGCCGTCGGGGAGTTGGGGCCGCCATACGGTGCCGTGCAGAACGATGCCGTCGTGGCTCGTGATGCGCACATCCTCCGGCTCCCGGATGTCGAAGGGACCCGCCAGATCCGGTGGCCACTCCGACCCGTCCGCGCAGGGCCAGGGATGCTCACAGCGGGGCCAGTCTCCCGAAAGGGCGCCGCCCGCGGCATCGCCTTCGGGACCCGAGGCGCCGAGGCAACCCGCCAGGACGACAATCGTCAGCGTCGCCAGCACCAGAAGCTTCTGCACGTGCGGGGACCGCGGCGGCCCCCTGTTACCGTTTTTGGCGTTCGCGTCGAAGCGGGGAAAGGGGACGGCACAATGGTTGAGCCAAGCCGCACGCGCCGAGCCGGCGGCTTGCCGCGGGCAGGCAAGAGTCGGCTTGATAGTCGGCTTTGGCGATGGGGGCGGTCGCGGCACCGCAGGCGGATCGTCACCACATGGGGCACGACAGGCACCCCCGATGCCGCCTCCCTCCATCGTCTCCGAACGGACCGACCCGAAGCGAAGGACAAGTCCTGCAGGATCATGGCGAACTGGACCTTGGTGGGTCATGCCTTGCGGAGTTGCTTGATCCGCAGTCCGTTCCCTGAGTCGTGGATCAGCGTCGAAAGTCGACGTTGCCTCGTCTCTTCGCGCTTTGCGCCCATGACCCAGTTGGCCGCTTGACGCCGATACCCCGGTGGCTGCGTTTCATAGAATTTCCAGGCGTCGGGGGCTGATCTGAAGCGCTCGATCATTTCGGATGTGAGGTCTGCGGCCAGGTCGGCGGCTCGATATCCGCTGTCCGGGTGGACATCCTTGTGGGCGAAGCAAGCCAATCCCTCGGGCTTCATCCGGCCTTCCGCAGTCAACTGTTCCACGAGATCGATGTTCCGCTGACTCCAGACGCTTCGCGGGTTCCGGGGGGTGAAGCGGATCACATAGCTCTCGTCGTCACGCGACTTTCTAACCCCGTCAATCCAGCCATAGCAGAGCGCCTCGGCGACCGTGTCCTCCCACGTGACCGATGGCTTCCCTGTGGCCTTCCTGTAGTACCCCACCCAGAGATGGTCCGCCGAGGCGTGGTGTTCGTCCAGCCAGGCCCGAAAGTCCGCCGCTCCGTGGAAAAAGGTCGGGTCCTTCTCTGACATCGGTCACGCTCCAATCCGGTCCAGCGCGTCGTGACGTTTGTAGTTTGATTGCCGTGTGTCATCTACGGTACGATCGCCATGGGGCTTCGGGCGGAGGCCCTTGACGTCCACACGGCCGACTTCCCGGGATCTGATCGATACTTGAAGGGAGCCATTCGAAAGAACCTCGACGATGTTCCGGCTCACGACACGGCGGGATCATGCGGGGGAAACGATCGCGCCCGGAAACACGCGGCCGGATCACGCCCCCTGCTACACGCCCCACGAAAGCCACCGCATCCTGCGGAGAACCCGCCATGGAGGAGGGCGAGCCATCATGGTGGCGATCGCGGGCCCGTGCCGCCCACGCGAAGGACGCACCGGTTGAGATGCCCGGCCCACCTGCAAGCGGATGGACTCGACATGTCAGTGGGTGCCGCCTGCCCGGGGTGGCAAACGGGCACGTGATCGCCACACCCGGCGGGGTGCCCACCCCGTTGGGTGGCGCTTGGACCTGCTCCGTGAACCGGGGCCCTTGTTTCCGCCGCTTTGTCGTTCGTTCGTTGAACGCGAGGAATATACCCCTGCCCGGCCGGGTGACAAGGAAACCTTCTTGATGCGCCCTTTCCCCGGCAGGGTATCCGAGATGAGTCCGACGAATACGTCGATGCTCACTCACCCGTGTCCAATCCGCTCGTGAATCCACTCCTCGATCCGGAGTGGTTCCGGACCGGTGGATTCCCCGATTCAGGGAGGCTGCCCCAAATGACCCAAGCCCGGATGAGCGTCGTGCTCGTCACCATCACTCTGCTTCTATTCCCGATTCTCGGCTCCGCAATCGCCGCCCCGGCTCCTGCGCAAGTCATCGCGGTCAGTACCGGAGGTTCGCACACGTGCGTGCTTCTGAGCACCGGAAACGTCGACTGCTACGGCGCCAACTGGCGCGGATCGGCATCCGACCACTTCGGAGGCGACGCCATTGCCGTGGGTGCAGGCAACAGCCACACGTGCATCGTGCTCGAATCCGGCAACGTGGACTGCCGCGGTGACAACACGTACGGGCAGGCAGCCGATTACGATGGTGGCGACGCGGTCGGTGTGGGCATGGGCGCGGAGCACACATGCATCGTCCTGGCCACGGGCAATGTGGACTGCTATGGCTACAACAACCATGGCCAGGCATCGGACTACCATGGTGGTGACGCCATTGCCGCGAGCGCAAGCAGGGACCATACGTGCCTCCTCCTCGATGGGGGCAACGTGAACTGCTACGGTCGGAACCAATACGGCTCCACATCGAACTACCTTGGCGGTGACGCCATCGCTGTCAGCGTGGGCATCGATTACACGTGCGTGCTCCTCGACACGGGGAACATCGACTGCTACGGCGGCGGATACTACAGCCACGCCAACGATTACCTTGGCGGCGATGCCGTCGGCCTGGGCGCCGGGTGGTACCACATGTGCATCCTCAAGGACTCGGGCAATGTGGATTGCGTCGGAGCAGGCTCGATGAACAAGTACGGCCAGGACGCGGACTACCTCGGAGGCGACGCGGTCGCGGTCGCGACGGGCATCTACAACTCGTGCATCCTTCTCGAATCAGGGGACGTTGATTGCTGGGGCCTCAACCAACATGGCGGCTCGGACGACTACGTCGCGGACGCCGATGGCGACGGACTTGACGCGGTGGCCGAATCCGCACACGGCACCCAACCCGACAACCCTGACACCGACGGCGATGCCTACCACGACGGCGAGGAAGTCGAAGCCGGCACGGACCCTCTCGACCCCGACAGCGACGATGACGGCCTCGAGGACGGCGACGAGGTCGGCCGGGGCACGGACCCTCTCGACCCCGACACCGATGGAGACACGTTCAGCGATGGCGAAGAGGCCGAAGCGGGCTCGGACCCACTCGACCCCGCCAGCATCCCGACGCCGCTTGGCCCGTCGCAGGACGTCCCGGACGTCATCGTGAATGAATCCCTGGCGACCGCGGAAGATGTGGAAGAGGCTGTGGAAGAGGCGGCGGAAGAATCGACCCGCGAACCCACACCTGCACCCGAACCCGCGACAGCCGTCGCCGTGGCTCTCGGGTTATCTCACACGTGCGTGCTCACCTCGAGCGGCAACGTGGACTGCAACGGCAAGAATGACCGCGGTCAATCCGAGGATTACACCGGCGGCGACGCGATTGCCGTAAGCTCCTACAGTATGACAACTTGTTTCGTCCTCGAAGCGGGCAACGTCAAGTGCC
>JBFILE010000275.1:0-5428 GCA_041599855.1 Thermoplasmatota archaeon | reverse complement strand
ACCGAGCACGTCGGCGATCTGATCCCAGCCCATGCCGCCCTGCACGAACTGCGATCCAAGAAAGCCGCCCGTGAAGAGGCCGACGATACCCAGGCTCACCACGAGTACGAGGCCGGGAACGAGCTTGGAGCGGGAGTCGGTCATGGGGCTCGCTGCGCTCGCGGTCATTGGTCACTGGTCACTGGTCTAGCTACCTATCACTTTGCCGAAACCGTTTCGAAACCATCAACAACACCCACGCTGTCATTCCGAGCGAAGCAACGCGGAGTCGAGGAATCTCGCCCAGACGGGCTTGCAAGGCCGATTCGGCGAGATCCCTCACGGTTGTTCGGGATGACAAGAAGGGACGTTGAGGCTTCATTTGAGGCGGTTTTCAAAAGTGATAGGTGGCGAGATGACCAGTGACCAATGACCAGTGACCAGTGACCAGTGACCGACGCAAGCTCTTTCGGCTCAACGCGCCGGCCTGCGACGCCTGATGAAGCGGATGGTCCACCAGATCAGCCCGGCAAGAAGAAGCAATGCGACCCCGCCCCCCGCAACGGTCAGTTTGGCCAGTACCGGAAAGCCCCACTGCACGCCGAAGTCCATCGGCACGTAGCGGACGCCGGAGGAGTCGGCCACGCCGGTCTCCAGGAACGAGGTCAGGAGGCGATGCGTCGCCGCGGGCTGCACGGTCCACAGGTCGCCGATGTGGCCCATCTCGGCCAGGACGACGTGCGTGCCGTTGGGCAGGTGGGCGTCGTCCGTCATCGTCGTGGGGCGGTGGCGGCCGTCGTCCTCGCCGGTCGAGCGTGAAGGCGTATTTCGTGGTCGCTGAGCAGCGCACCCTTCGGCCCGGGTCCACGACGGCCGCGCCCGCCTCGCCCTCGCCCGTGCCGATCGCGTCGCGAACCCCGGGACGCCCCGCGACCCGGATTGTTCGCGCCCGGCACGCTGCGTGCGTGGTTGTCTGCCCCCGGCACGCGCGGGACCATCAGCGAGCGCCCGGCCATCGCGCACGTGCGCACCCGTTCAGCCGCGTATCGGTCGCGCCGACCCGCGAGCTCATGCCCTTGGGACGCGGGAGCAGCAGTTGCCCACGCCCACCCGGAGGTGCGCAACAGTTAATACCCATATCCCGGAGAGGACACGGACGTGCGCGCCCCTCGTCCCTTCGTCCCCTTGTCCCCTCGTGGCCTGCGTCCCCTTGTCGCCGCAGCGTTCCTCGTGGGCCTCGTGGTCGTGATTCCGGCCGCGTCGGCCATCGACGCAGGCCTCGGGATCGCCGTGGACCCGTCGGACCCTGCGGCGACCGGCATCCACGCTTCTGTCAACCGTGCTCCGGTCGCGCTGCCTGTCGAATTGGAAGCGGGATTCCTCCCCGGCATCCTGCCGCGCGTCGCGGTGGACACGGGTGCCGAGGGCCCCGCCGCCGCGCCAAAATCCCCGGAAGGCGCATCCTCGGGCGAATCCCTCGTCCGGCCCGTCACTGAAGCCGCAGCGGAAGCGGCCCCCGCGGCCTTCCTCGTGGCGAGCCTCGCATGGCTCACGTTCGGCCTGGAACCCTTGCGGGCGGCTGCGGGCGCGGCCATGTATTCCCGGCTGAAGCGGGACGAACTCCTCGACAACCCGGCGCGGCGCGCCGTGTACGAGCATGTGAAGGCGAACCCTGGCGCGACGCTGACGGCGACCATGGATGCGGCCGGTCTCGGCTGGGGCACCACCGTGTATCATCTTCAACGGCTGCATAAGGCCCAATTCGTCGTGGCCGACCGGGTCGCGGGCGGCCGCCGGTTCTGGGTGCAGGGGGCGACCACGGCGCCCGAACGGCATGCCGCAGGCGCCCTCGTCCACGGGACCGCGCAGGCGGTCCACGCCCTCGTCGAGGCGCGGCCCGGCATCGCACAGGAGGACGTGTGCGCGGCGCTCGACCTCACGGCGAGCGCGGCGTCCAAGAACCTGGCGAAGCTCGCGCGGGCCGGGCTCGTGACGCGGGTGAAGGATGGCCGGCGCGTCCGCTATCATGCGAAATCGTTGGAAGCGGTGGCGGCGAACGGCGCCATGCATCGGGCGCCATCCGCCGCCGCCGGTTGAAGGGTCGGGCACGGGACGCAGCCGGGGGCGACCGCGGCCGGGGCCGGCCCTCCACTCACCGCGCGTCGGCGCGGCCGAATCGCGGCCCAATCATGACGCCCTGCGTATCCTCGAAGAATCCGAGCGCCTTGCGGAACTTCTCCCGCGGGTACACCTCGTTCTTCACGGCGCCCTCGTGCTCTTCAAGAGGGTTGTTCACATACACGTTCTCCGCGTCCATCCCGGTGACGACGATCCAGTGGGGGATCGGGTCCCACGGGTCGCCGAGGACGGCCGTGTCCGAGAGGATGATTGGGACCTCGTTGTTCGCGAGGGCGTGTTCGAGGTCGGCCTCGGTGACGGTGCGGATCTCCGTGGGGATGCCGGCGGTGCGGGTGCGCGCCTTCAGGTCGTCGAAGAGGATGTCGAGGGCGTCCTCGTAGAAGATGTTCAGGAACTTCTCCATCATCTCGTCGATGCGGTTCCGGAAGGCGAGGCCCTCGGTGCTGCTCACGACGCGGGCGCGGAAGCCGCGGCGGTGGGCGGCGAGGGCGAGGCCCTGTGCGCTCGTTGCGGGAACAGCCGCGATCGTCGCTTCCCGCCAAATGGTGATCTCATGGGCGAGGGACGGGTCGACACGGTCGTCGTGGGCCTGCATCGCCATGATGAGGCACGCGGGACCGCAGCTGAATTCCAGCCGCTGCTGGTGATACGGGACGTCGAGGCGCACTGGGACATCCCAAGGGGCGCGTCTGTTTTCAGGTTTTGGTTACCTGCGGGCCGGGACCCGGGGGTCACGGCACGGACGCAGGAAGCTCGCACCCCAACCTCCCACCTCCCTGTTTGAAGCCGGCGATGGCGCGGGGAGCCCCGCGTACGACGCCGCCATGGACGAGCTCGCCCTCGGGAACTGGCAGCGGGCGAACGCGCTCCTCGAACCCTTGGCCTCGTGAGTGGTTCCGGCGTGGCGGGGGTTCCCACCCCCGCAAGCGTCATATCCCCCCAGCGGGTTCGCGCGCTCGGGTCCGCCCCATGAAGTTGTACGAATACCAGGGTCGCCAAGTCTTCGAGAAGCTTGGCGTGCCCGCGCCGAAGGGTGTCGTCGTCTCGACCGTCGACGAGCTTGAGAAAGTGAAGGACGACCTCTCGTATCCGCTCGTCGTGAAGGCGCAGGTCCTGGTCGGCGGACGCGGAAAGGCCGGCGGCATCCAGTTCGCCGACGACTACGCGCAAGCCAAGGCCAAGGCGGCGCAGGTCCTCGGCATGGACATCCACGGCCTCACCGTGGAAAAAATCTTCATGGTCGAGAAGCTCGACTTCGCGAAGGAATACTACCTGTCCGTGCTCCTTGACCGCGGGACCCGCCAGCCCATGGTCCTGTTTTCCACGGAAGGCGGCGTCGAGATCGAGAGCGTCGCGGACGACAAGATCCGCCGCACCCTCGTCCACCCGTTCACGGGATTCCAGCCGTACCACGCGCGCCAGCTGTTCCTCGGCCTCGGCCTCCCCAAGGAGGAGGAGAAGCAGATCGGGGACATCGTGACGAAGCTGGTCGCCGGGTTCCATTCCATGGATGCGGAACTCCTTGAGATCAACCCCCTCGCGGTCACGCCCCAGGGCCGCGTCCTCGCCGCCGATGCGAAGGTCGTCCTCGACGATGACGCCGCATGGCGCCACCCCGAATTCGAGGCACCCGCCGAAGAGAAGACGGATCTGGAGCGGGAAGCCGAGGAACGCGGCATCGCGTTCGTCCAGCTCGAAGGGAAGATCGGGATCATCGCCAACGGCGCCGGCCTCACCATGGGCACCCTCGACGCCATCAAGCACTTCGGCGGGGAACCCGGAATCTTCCTCGACCTCGGCGGCACCGACGACCCGGAGAAGGTCCGCGAGTGCGTCCTCCTCATGAAGAAGGCGGAGCCCACGGTCATGCTCCTCAACCTCTTCGGTGGAATCACCAAGAGTGACACGGTCGCGAAGGGATTGAAGATGGTCATGGACCAGGAGAAGATCCCCTTCCCGATCGTGACGCGCATCAAGGGCGTGAACGAGGAGGAGGCCCGCGCGATCCTGAAGGAAGCGGGCGTGTACACGACGAACACGCTGCAGGATGCGGCGAAGCTCACCATCAAGGTGGAGACCGCGGTCGTGGAGGGCAAGCCCCTCCCGCCCACCACGGAGAACGGAGGTGCCTGAAATGAGCGGCTTCCCCATCAACGACAAGACAAAGGTCCTCGTCCAGGGCATCACCGGCCACCAGGGCCGCTTCCACGCGAGCCAGATGCGCGAATTCGGTACGAACGTCGTCGGCGGCGTGACCCCCGGGAAGGGCGGCACGGACGTGGACGGCGCCCCCGTCTTCAACACCGTCCGCGACGCGGTCCTCGAGACCGGCGCGAACGCGAGTGTCGTGTACGTGCCCGCGAAGTTCACGAAGGACGCGGTCTTCGAAGCCGTGGATTCCGGTGTGAAGGACGTTGTCGTCATCACGGAAGGCGTGCCCTTCCACGATGCCATGGAATTCGTGTGGTACGCGAAGACGAAGGGCGTGCGCGTCCTCGGGCCGAACTGCCCCGGCATGTGCAACCCCCTCACGAAGACCAAGCTGGGCATCCTGCCCAACAAGATCTTCAGCCCCGGGAACGTGGGCATCGCGAGCCGCAGCGGTACCCTCACGTACGAGATCGTGAACGCGCTCACGGAGCGCGGCGTCGGCCAGAGCGGTGTGCTCGGCCTCGGCGGCGACCCCGTGAACGGCACGAACTTCATCGACGGCCTCGAGATCTTCAACGCGGACCCGAAGACGGAAGCCATCGTGCTCGTCGGCGAGATCGGAGGCACCGCGGAGGAGGAGGCGGCTGCGTACGTGGAGGCGCACGTGGACAAGCCGGTCTACGCGTACATCGCGGGCCGCGCCGCCCCCGAGGGCAAGCGCATGGGCCACGCGGGCGCCATCGTGAGCCGCGGCATGGGAACGGCCGCGAGCAAGATTGCGGCGTTCCGGGATGCGGGCGCGTTCGTCGCGGATTTCCCGACGGACATTGCGGATGAGATCCGGAAAACAATCGGTTGACGCGACTTGAAGCCCGGCCTTCGGCGGCACTGGACGCGCATAGCGCGTCCGCGCCTTGGCGGGCTTTGCCCGCCTGCGGCAAAGCCGCCTACGGCCGTAAGGTCGCGCCAACCGGCGAGGTGACCAACTCGCTCCGCTCGCTGGTCCCTGTCCTCGGCCGCTGCGCGGCCTGCGGAGTGGGCTGCCGCCCCCTGTATGAATCCCGCGGTCGGGAGCTGCCTGCCCTCGCCTGTTTCTTGGGGGTCGTTCTTGTGGATTCAGGGTGTTGGCAGGCCTCTTTTTGATTCCCATCGTTCTTTT
>JBFILE010000274.1:0-5438 GCA_041599855.1 Thermoplasmatota archaeon | reverse complement strand
CGTCGGTCGGGCGGGCGATTGTTCCAAGCTTGTCAGGGACTGACATTCCATCAACACGGAGGGCACGGAGAGCGCGGAGACGACGCGGGTGGGGACGGATGTGCGTGTCCGGCGTCGTGGGGCGGGCGGGTGGGCGACCGGTCCACGTTGGCCAGCATCGGACAGTCCATCAACACGGAGGGCACGGAGAGCGCGGAGACGAAACGGGCTCGGACGGGCGGGCGTCGCGGGGCGGGCCGACGGGCGTCGGCGTCATGGGGCGGGCCGACGAGCGTCACCGCGGGCCGAGTGCGAGCGTCCTTCGCTGTGCCGAGGTCGGTGGTCGCGTGCGTCGTCCGCCGTCATCGCGGGCCGAGTGCGAGCGTCAGCGAACGGCACCATGCAACGAACGGGTCGTCGCGGGTGTGGCCGAGGAGCGAAAGGGTCCACATGCCATTTGCAGAGCGCGCTCGCCCAGGAAGCATGACGAATGCCTGCGATGATCCGGACCCACGGTCACCGGAGCGCGGGGCGGCCCGCGGAAAAGGGAGATGCCTGTGGCCCGCCCGACGAATCACCGGGCGGGCCGCATGGGCCGCGGATCAGAGGACGAAATCCACGCCCATCTTGGCGCTGGACTTCGTGACTTCCTCATCCTTTGCGCGGCCGAGGATCTGCTTGGACTTGACGCCCGTGAGGACGATCATGACGCGCACGTTGTTCTCAAGGGCCGGGTTCACGCTGGTTCCCCAGATGATGCGGCAGTCCTTGTTCACGCGGGTGTAGATCTCCTCCACGCACTGCTGGGCTTCCGCGAGGGTCATGTCGGTGCCGCCGACGACGTTCACGAGGCATCCTGTCGCACCCGAGATGTCCACGTCGAGGAGGGGACTGTTGAGGGCTTCATGGACCGCGTCGAGGGCGCGTTGGTCGGAGTCGGATTCACCGAGGCCGATCATGGCGACGCCGCCCTTCTTCATGATGGTCTTCAGGTCCGCGAAGTCGAGGTTCACGAGACCGGGCTTCGTGATCATCTCGGTGAGGCCGCGGATGGACCGCACGAGGATCTCGTCGGCGACCTTGAAGGCGGCCGTGATGGGGAGGCGGGGCGCGATCTCGAGGAGCTTGTCGTTGGGGACGACGATGGTCGTGTCGGCGGCTTCGCGCATGCGGGCGAGGCCGGCTTCCGCATTCTCCATGCGGATCTGGCCTTCCACGCGGAAGGGCAGGGTCACGACGGCGATGGTGAGGGCGCCGAGGTCGCGGGCGATCTTCGCCACGACGGGGGCGCTGCCGGTTCCGGTTCCGCCGCCCATGCCTGCGGTGATGAAGACGAGGTCCGCGCCGTCGAGGGTCTTGCGGATGTGGTCCTCGGTTTCCTTCGCGGCCTGCTCGCCGATGGCGGGGAGGGCGCCGGCACCGAGCCCCTTGGTGAGGTGGCGGCCGATGAGGATCTTCTTCGGGATCTTGGACGTGAGGAGGTGCTGCGCGTCCGTGTTGAGGGCGGCGAGTTCCACGTTCTCGAGGTCCGTGGATCCGAGGCGGACGACGGTGTTCGATCCGCCGCCGCCGCAACCGATGACCTTGATCCGGGTGTTCAGGTTCGCAAGGACGGAGGCGAGTTCCGCGTCCATGTCGTCTTCCTGGGCTTGGACGGGCGCGGGTCGGACCGGAGCCGCGACCTGCGTCGCTGGCGCAGTTGTTGGCGGGGCGCGGGCCGGCGTGGCGGCGGGGCGCTCGGCCTCCGCGTTCGCGCGGGCAATCGCATCCTGGATGAGGCTTTTCATGGGTGGCATCTCTCCTGGGGCCACGTCCAAGACTGGAGGTTCCCCCGGGCGCACAGGCGACGATCGCTGGCGCTGGAGAGCATAGCCTACGCTCGGGGAGCGAAGACTATTCGTGTGGCATCCCATCCAATTGACGAGGACGAGGACATTTAAGGGCGTCGATTCGTTTCCCGACCTGCCGACAGGGTGGCGCGTGACCGGGGCGGACCCGTGTCCTGACCATCCGGCGACAGCCAAACCTTATTAAGCACGTCCCGGAGGCTTTCCCATCATGCTTGTGCGCCGCGTGTTCACGTTCCTGCTGTTCGCGAGCACCGCCGCCATCCTCGGCACCGCCCTTGGCGCCGGGTACGTCCTTGTGACGGCGGATGATGGCGCAGACCGGGTGGCCCAGGCGCTCCGGCGGGAGGCCCAATGGGAGGGCGTCGCGCCCGCGACCCCGAGCATGGTCCTGCCGCAGGATGGCGCATTCCCCGAGAGCCGCACCCCGACGTTCACGTGGTCCGAGGTGACGGACGAAAGCGGCGTCGCGTACGTTCTCGAATACTCCACGGACCCCGATTTCGAGCGGAATTTCACGTGGCGCGTGGCGAACCTGTTCTCGCCCACGTACAAGGTACCGGAGGAGAAGGCATTGCCGCCGGGCATGCTCATCCATTGGCGTGTGATGGCGGTGGATGGCTGGTGGAACGCGAGTCCGTGGAGTGGGACCCGGACGTTCCGGCCCATGGTCGAGTTGTTCGGGGCGGACGCGGCCACGCCCATCGGCGGCATCGATGTCCGTGTGTATGGCCCGCCGGTGCCGGGCGATTCGTGAACGGGGCTTTTTTGCGGAAGTGCCGCGCTGCCCCTGCCGTGGTCCGCGCCGCCTTCGAAGGATCGGCAGAACCGATCGTTGAACCGGGCATGCCGGATGAGGCGCCCCATTCCTTTGATCACGCAGCCCCGGCCGCGCCGGATGCGCAGGCCCTTGAGGCGGTGCGTCCCGATGGCCGCGAGCAAGGCCTTCGCGCAGCGAGTCGATTCCTTGTCGTGGTCGCGGCGGCCGCCGCGGGGGCCTATGCGTACGCGGAGGTCCGGGGCGGCGTCGGAATGCCGGCGATGAAGCAGGTTGTCCTCGCCCTTGCGGCGAGCCTGTTCCTCGCGTGGCTCACGTGGTGGCTCGCGGAGGATGCGGCGGACCGGTCGCGCGCCGCCGCAGCCGCGGATCATCAAGGGACGCGCGCAAGGCCTGCGGACCTGGACGGAACAACCGAATCGGGGGATGCGGACCCCGCCGCAGGGGGCGCCGGGTCCACGCCCCCCACTGCCGTTGAAACAGGATCGGTGGCGGCGGGCCGCCCCGGCGCCGAGACCCCATCAGAGCCCCCGCCCGTGCGGCCCGGTTGATGCGTGCGCTCACTGGGCGACGAGTGCGCGAAGCCGGTCCGCTGCGGATTCGGCCGCGTCGGCCACATCGTCGAGGAGGTCGGCGTACAGGAGCAGGTGCATGACGTCGAGCGGCGTGAGGTTGTCCTCCTGCTTGTACACCTCCTGAAGGAGTTTCACGCGCATGCGGTCACCCTCGAATTCCTTGGCGTGGACTTCCTTCACGAGATCCTTGACCTCGTCGCGGGCGCCGCCGCCGAACCCCGTGGCGAGGACGTCGCTGAACACCTCGACCGCGGCCTCGTAGGCATCCACGGTCGCGATGACCGATTCCACCAGGTTGCGCATGGGGTCGCGCAGCGTCTCCGGGATGCCCCTGGGCCGCGCGGCCATGCGCTCGGCCAGGTCCTCCACACTGTCCAGGATGAGATCCTGGTCGTGGAGGAGCATCTCGAATTCGCCACGGTCCACGCTCATGAAGAGGGAGCGGGGAAGGTGGGCGCGGACGCCGCTCCGGATCTTGTCGGCCTCGTGCTCCACGTTGTGGATGAGGATCGTCGTTTCCTGGAATGCATCGAATTCGGCGGCTGCGTACTGGTCGTACCCGACGCGCAGGAGTCGCACACATTCCGCGACCTTCGCGGCGTGCGTGAACAGACCGTCGTAGGGGCTGACGCGGCGCAGGATGCGGTCAAGGGGGCTGGTGTGAGGGACCTCTTCGGCTTCGTCGTGTTTCATGCTGATGCCTCCGGATTACCCGCCGATCCACATAAACAGCATGTAGAACAGTCCGGCCGTGACGGCCGCGATCGGAAGTGTCGCAGCCCAACTCAGGAAGATGCGGCCCACGACCTTGAGGTCGAGGGCGGGGATGCCGCGGACGAGGCCGACACCGACAACCGCGCCCACCAGGGTGTGGGTCGTGGAGATCGGGAGGCCGAAGCGGCTGAAGGTGAGGATGGTGATGGCTGCGCCGAGTTCGGCCGCATACCCGCGGGTCGGCGTCAGCTCGGTGATCTTCTCGCCGATCGTCCGGATGACCTTGTAGCCGTAGGTCGCAAGGCCGATCACGATGCCGACACCACCGAGGACGAGGATCCAGAAGGGAACGCCCGCCTTCGAGACGACAAGACCCGTCTGGGCGAAGGCCACGATGCCGGCAAGGGGTCCGATCGCGTTGGCGACATCGTTTGCGCCGTGGGCGAAGGCGACACTGATGGCCGTGGAGATCTGGAGCCAACCGAAGACCGATTCGACCTGGAGGTGACGCTCGCGGACGGACGGCGGCGAATGGGCCCGCACCTCGGCGGAGACTTCGCCCTTCTTCTTCCTTGCGATGAACAGGAATACGATTCCGCTGACGAACAGGCCGATGAGCACCGTGTAGAGGAGGGCAAGGGAGAAGGGAAGGTCCAGCTTCAGGTTCTTGAGGCCCTTGTACAAGGTGCTGAAGACCACGATGACCACGGTGGCGAAGACGAACCACGGGGCCCCGTCGCGCGCCGCCTTGACAGGATCCTTGGCTTCGAGGACGGTTCGTTTGATCACCCAGAAGACGAAGATGGCGACGAGGGCGCCGAGGACGGGCGAGAGGAGCCAGGCCATGACGATGCTCTGGACCACGGTCCAGTCGACCGCGGACGGGCCGATGGCGAAGATGCCGAAGCCCATGACTGCGCCCACGATGCTGTGGGTCGTCGAGACCGGGAGGGAATAATATGTGGCGACAAGGAGCCAGACCGCGGCCGCGAGAAGCGCGGCGAGCATGCCGTAGACGAATCGCATGCCGTCATCGGCGAAGAGTGCAGGATCGATGATCCCGCTCTTCACCGTGCCGGTGACGTGGGCGCCCACGAGGACGGCGCCGGCGAACTCGAAGATACCGGCCACGATGACGGCGCGCCGGAACGTGAGGGCACCGGACCCGACGCTTGTCCCCATCGCGTTTGCCACGTCGTTCGCGCCGATGCCCCATGCCATGAAGAGCGCGAGGAGCGCACCGAGGATCAGATACCACTCGAAACCGAAGATCACGGAAGGTCTCCGATTCGCCGACAAGCGGCACCCCTATTATACGGATTCCTCCGGAGCCTCCGTGGTTCTCCATAGGTGTAACGGGGAATGCGTACACGCCCCGCCGCCGCGACGGGATTGCCACCCCGGCACGTCAAATGAAATCCGCCGAACCATTTCGAAGGTGTCGCCGGCGCGGCGGGACCCGACCCCATGGCGGAGTACGCGCGCCTCGGCGGAGAGATCCAGCGCGGCATGGCGGAAGCCCAGAAGACCTTGGACGCGACGCGG
>JBFILE010000273.1:0-5480 GCA_041599855.1 Thermoplasmatota archaeon | reverse complement strand
GCGGTCGGCGAGCAGCACGCCCTCCAACCCTGCGGTGTCGGGGGCCTCCGGCGTCATCCGACCCTTGAGGTCCACGAGATCCACCTCGTAGTACGTGAGGTCGCCCTCCTCGTCCACGAGGCCCGTGAGGAGTCGCTTGGATGCCTCGCGCGCCTCGGACGACGTGGCGGCGAGGGCGCGGGCGTCGAACCCGGCCCGCTCCGACACCGCCAACACGACATGGCTCGACGGCGTCTTCCCGGGGAACCCGCCCCGGGGGAACACGTGGAACTCGTCCCCGGTCTTTCCCTGCTTCACGAGGAACCCGCGGAGGCGCAGGTCGCGGTAGACGATGTAGCGGACATCGAAGTCCGGGTCCCGGGACCCGGCGTACTCGAGGAGTGCGCCCGCGTCCAGTCGCCGCTGGCCCTGCTTGACGATGAGGCGGCCCTGCTCGGCAAGGAAGGTGGCATCGAGGAGACTGAGGAGGGTGCTGCCTCCGCTCTGGGGGGTGCCGAAGGCGCCCTTGTTGTACAGCACGTTCGCTTCCCGCTCCTCGGGAACGAGCACGTGATCCCCGCTCAGGACGCCGTTTGCCGCCATGTCCGGCCGGGACAAGGGGGAGGCCGTGATGAACGTGGCGGTCCGGAAAATCGGGTCCGGCCCCGGATCCGTCGTCCGTGTCCCATCAAGCGTTGCCGCGTGAACCCTATTACAGGGGAGGTGCCCTTCGGGGCCCGTGGCTCCCCCCAACCCCGTTCCGTCCGCCGATGCCGTCCGAGGATCCGCCGACGTTCCGAAGGATGCCATCGTGGCCGCCCGCGCCGTGGAACGCATGTACGGCGCCGGCGATGCCGCGCACATGGCGCTGAAGGGCGTGGACTTCGACGCCCGCGAAGGGGAGATGGTCGCCATCATGGGCGAGAGCGGCTGCGGCAAGACCACGCTCCTGAACTGCCTGAGCGGCCTCGACCGACCCACGAAAGGCCGGATTTTCCTTGCGGGGACGGAATTGACGGCCATCGGCGAGCCCGCCATGACGCGGCACCGCGCCCGTTCGTGCGGGTTCATCTTCCAGGCATACAACCTGATCCCCGTCCTCACCGCCGAGGAGAACGTGACCCTCCCCCTCCTCACCCGGGGGGACCGCGAGAAGGACGCCCGGAAGGCCGCGCGCGACATGCTCGCCGTCCTCGGCCTCACGGGCAAGGAGCAGCGCCTCCCGCAGGACCTGTCCGGAGGCGAGCAGCAGCGCGTGGCCATCGCCCGCGCCCTCGCGCCCCGCCCCGCGGTGATCTTCGCCGATGAGCCGACGGGGAACCTGGATGCGGCACGGTCCAGGGACGTGATGGAACTCCTCACCCAGGCGAACCGGGAGAAGGGCCAGACCATCGTGATCGTGACCCATGACCGCAAGGTCGCGGACCAGTGCACGCGCACCGTCCGCATCCACGATGGCCTCGTGGTGGACGCATGAACGCCGCCCGCCGCCTGCCCTTCCTCGGCCGCCTCGCCAAGCGGTACGCCCTCCGCCATCGGGGCCAGACGTTCCGCGCCATCCTCGGTCTCCTCGTTGCCACCACGGTCCTCATGGCCGGCCTCGGCATGGGGGAAAGCCTCGCGCGGTCCCTTGAGGAATCCGCCCTCGCCCGGTTCGGCCCCATCGACATCACCGTCCAATCCCCGTCGCCCTTCGCCGTGGCGGACGCGGAGCACGCCCTCCGGGACCCTGCACTCACGGCCATGCAGGTGCGGGGCGCGCCCACCCTCGTCTCGACCGGGACCACGCTCCACGCGGCCACCGGCCTGGCGGAGGCGTTCACGACCATCCGGGGCATCACCGCGGGGGAGGCCCGCGCCCTCGGCCCCCTTGTGGCGCCCGACGGGTCCATCGTCCGTGAACCCGGCCCCGGCGAAGCCGTGATCTCCCGATCCCTCGCGGACAGCATCGATGCAGGGATCGGCGCGTCCGTCACCCTCCGCGCGCCCCGCATCGGGGACTTCGAGGACTTCGCCCCCGAGGTCGAACCGGTGACCGGGGTCGCCGCACCCCAGCCCACCACGAGTGCCACCCATTCCCTGGTCGTCCGCGACCGCGCCCTCGGCCTCGGCGGACAGATCACGTGGCAGGTGGAACTCGGCAGCGTCACCATGGAAGCCGTCGGCCCCAACGGGGAGCGCTTCACGAACACGTCCGCCACGTCGCCGCTGGCCATCGTCGTCACGGAGCCTCCGGCCGCGGGCACATGGACCATCCGGGTCACGGCCACCATTCCCACCGCATACGCGGGAGGGATCGGCGCCCTCTACGCACCCACCGTGGCCGAAGCGTTCGCGAGCCTTGACGTCCGCGTCATCGGCATCGTGAAGGACGAGGGCCGCTCGGGAATCACGACGCGGCCCACCGCGCTGGTCCCCCTCGCCGACCTGCAACGGGCCACGTCCCTCGACGGCCGCGTGACCACGATGTACGTGACCGCGCCCGGCGATGGGCAGGCGGCCGCAGACGCCGTCGAAGCTGCCCTTCGCGGCGTCGGCGTCGAGGAAGCCGAAGTGCGTGCCGTGAAGGCGGACGCCATCGAGAACGCCGCCGAGGCCGGTGCCCAGATCACGGGATTCCTCCTTGTCATGGGTGGCTTCAGCCTCGTTGCGAGTGTCCTCCTCGCGTTCGCGCTGTTCAGCGCCCTCGTGCAGGAGAGGCGCGTGGAACTCGGCGTGGCCCGGGCCCTCGGCCTCACCCGCGGCGAAGTCGCGTTCACCATGACCCTTGAGGGCGCACTCTATGCCGCGCTCGCCGCCTTCGCCGGCCTCCTCCTCGGCCTCGCGCTTCTTGCCGCATTCATGTTCGGTCTCAACGCCGTCTCGGCTGCGGAAGGGGGGCCCGCCTTCGGCGTCAAGGTCGGCATGGAAACCATCGTCCTGACCTTCGTCATCGGCACGCTCCTCCCCCTCCTCACCATCGGGGTCGCGAGCCTCCGGTTCGCACGACTCGACCCGTCCCGCGCCCTGCGTGACGTCCCCGAGGATGCGTCCGCGCGGCGCCGCGGAAGCCTCATCGCAGGCATCGCGATCTCCCTCCTCGGACTCGCGTTCCTGCCGGGTGAATTGACGTGGCTGATCGGTGTCCCCATCCTCCTTGCGGGACTCGGCGTCATCGCTTCCTCCTTCGGCCGCCCCCTCTGGGGCGTTGTGGGCGTCCTGTTCACGTTTGCCTCCGTGGCCCATGCGGTCTGGTCCCTGTACGCCTTCACCACCTTCCCGGAGGACGCGCACGAACTCGACCCCGTCCTCACCATGGCGCGCGGCCTCGTCCTCGCCCTCACCGTGAGCGCCCTCGCCGTTTCCAGTTCACGACCCTACCTCGCCGTCGCCCGCCTCGCAAACCGCGGCGGCAAGTCCCCGCGCGCGTTCTTCATGGCCCTGAAGTACCTGATCGCCCGGCGCATGGCGGCGGGTCTCACGATGGCGATGATCGCGACCGTGGTGGTCGTCGTCACCGTCATGGGCTCCCTCTTCATCGTCTTCAGCGACGCCTTCGAATTCCCCGAGGGATCCTACGACGTCGTCGGCGACAGCCCGCTGTTGCTGGACGCCCTCCCCCATCCCCTCCCCGCCGACATCCGCGAATCCGTGGAAGCACTCGACATGGCGGTGCGCCACCGCGCCATCCGGAGCGTGAACCTCACCGAGAACGGGGAGGAACCGTTCGATCGGCCGCCCCGCACCTTCATCGGAATCTCAGCGTCCATGGCCGCAAACGGGGCGCTGCCCCTTGACAAACGCGCCGACGCGTTCGCATCGGACGCCGAGGCGTGGACGGCGGTCGCAGCCGGCGACGCCCTCATCCTCCCCTCATGGCTCCTCGACGAGCGGGACCCCGGATTCACGGTGACCCTCGCCCTCCAGCGCAACGTCACGAAGGACTACGTGGTCGCCGCAACCGTCCAGCAATGGGGCGTCTTCCTCGCCGACGAGGACGTGCGATCCATGGGCTTTCCCCTCTCGTCCAGCGTCTACGTGCGCACCACCCCGGAGGCGGACCCGGGCGTCGTCGCAAACCGGCTCAACGCGGAGTACGAACAGGAAGGCATGACCTTCGTGAGTATTCCTGATGAGATCGCCCGGGCGCAGGCCGCCGCGCAGGCCCTCATCCTCGTCTTCGAGGCATTCCTCGGCCTCGGCCTCTTCATCGGCCTCGCCGCCACCGGATTCCTCGCCTCCCGCGCCGTCCACGAACGCATCCGCGAGATCGGCACCCTCCGCGCCCTCGGGTACGAACCGAAGGACGTCCGCCGCGTCTTCGTCCTCGAAAGCACCATCACCGCCGCCCTCGGCATCCTCATCGGGACCGCCGTGGGCGTCGTCGTCGCCCACAGCGTCTGGTACCGGGCCCTCGGCGACCAGGACGTGCCCTTCCGGCCGCCATGGTGGATCATGCTCGGATTCACGATCGCCGTCGTAGGGCTTGCTGCGCTTGCGAGCTGGCGCCCGGCGCGGCGTGCCGCGGATGTGGCGCCCGCGATGGCGGTACGGTACGTGGAGTGAGCCGGCCATCCCGCACGCCGGATGATGCCTCGCGCCGGGTCGCCCGCCACCCATTGACGACGGAGGGCCGCGCGCCGGGCCCTGCTCGCACGCCAGCCCAAACGCCCGACTCTGGACAAGGGGCGAGGGCGACACCCTCAAGTGAAGGCGCCAACGACACCCCATCATGCGTTCCTGGCTCCTCGCCGCGCTGGTCGTGAGCGTGGCGTTCGCCGGCTGCACCACCAGCGACGATTCCACGGGCTCCGGCGGCGGCGACCCCGGCACGGGCCCCGGCGTCTCGCCCGCCCGCATCCAGCGCTTCCTCGCCGACGGCACCCTCCTCGACGCGGGCGACGCCGTGCCCGACGCCTTCGCAAGGGACGCCTCCGGCACCGCCTCCTACGCCCTCACCGGATTCCCCGGCGCCGAGCCGAACATGGGCATCACCACCAAGGGCACGTATTTCCTCTCCAGCGGCTCAAGCGTCATCCGGAGCCGCGACGCCGGCACCACATGGCAGGAGGTCTGGGCATTCGTCCCCGAGGACGACGGCATCACCGGCCCCTCCGGCGTCGTCCGCAGCTTCGACCCCATGCTCTGGGTGGACCCCGTCACCGACCGCGTCTTCGCCGACCCCATGTTTCCCGCCCTCACCTGCACCCACCTCGCATGGAGCGACGACGACGGCGACACGTGGACCGAGCGCCCCGCGGTCTGCCACCCTCCCGTCATGGACCACCAGAAGCTCGCAAGCGGCGTCCCCGGCCCCGCCGCACCGCCCGCCGCCGGCCTCGCCTACCCGACCGTCCTGTACCAGTGCTACAACCAGGGCGTGAACACGAACTGCGCCGTCTCGTACAACGGCGGCCTCGACTGGGCGGTCCACCAGGTGACTGCGAGCCAAGCCACCGGCGGCTGCGCAGGCATCAACGGACACCCCGCCGTGAGTGCGAACGGCATCGTCGCTGTGCCTC
>JBFILE010000272.1:0-5495 GCA_041599855.1 Thermoplasmatota archaeon | reverse complement strand
GAGGTGCTGGACACCTTCAACAAGACCACGACCACCCTCTACGCAGCCGTCGGCCAGGCAAGCCCTCTTGCGTCGGTCGTCGGCGGGCTCCTGCCGGAACACCCTCCCGCAGTCGAGGACCTGGTGGTCCTCGCCGGGGACGCCTACACCTGGGCGGACACCACAGTCACCGCCATGTACGACGATGCACTCGGAACCGCACTTGGCGCACAGAAGATGTGGGTCCCGCCGCAGCCGAAGGAACCGAATCATCCGATGGACGATTACGAAGGCCGCGCGCAAGGCGCGTTCCGAGATGTACGCGGGGCCGGCAACAGCTACGTGGGCTACCAGGATGGCGCAGCGTTCTGGATGGACGTGTGGGCCGAGTTCCACGTGCCGATGGTGGCCAATGTCCAGGTTCCTGCGACGAGCATCTCGCTGGGTTTCACAGGTGCCTACGCAACAGGAATCGAGCCCACGGCTTCCGGCCCCGGTGAACAGGAGCGGAATGCGGGCGTGCAGATGGCGTTCCGTGCAATCGCCGGCGTGTGGCACGATCGCAATCACGACGGGTGGATCGGGGCGTGGTGCGACCCCGACGAACCGGCGGAATGGGATCCGCTCGACGGAACCTGCCGCGAGGATCCGTATGCCGCCTATCTCGGCGAAACCTACGGCCAACCCAACGCCTACCGATCCGGAACCACGCCCATTCACGGCCACGGGAACGAGTTCGTCGGTTGCGAGTGGTCGGGCGGGGATATCCTCGTGATGCCGGCGGATGGAGGACGATGGCCTCCGGGGACGATGCTCTTCCGCGACCATTCCCGCGCCTTGAGCGGCATCCTGTGGCAGGACTTCGAACTCCTCGAAGGGCGCGCGCCGGCCACCATCAGGATGGATCGCGGGACGACCTGCGCGGATGAAACGCCCGCGTCGAGGAGCCTCGATGTCATCTGGTTCGCCCGCGGAAACCCGGAGGTCCCAATCCTCACCATGACGGATGCCGCAACCTCGGGTTGGCTGGACGAGGAACGTGGCATCACGGTCGGCCCCCAACGCGTGGTGGACGTGGACCATTACCCGGCCAGCCTCTGAAGGGCAAGCCTC
The DNA here is from genome assembly GCA_041599855.1 of Thermoplasmatota archaeon. Classification (GTDB taxonomy): domain Archaea; phylum Thermoplasmatota; class SW-10-69-26; order JACQPN01; family JAJPHT01; genus JBFILE01. Next base: position 4,403 of record JBFILE010000272.1, on the reverse strand, counting down.
GCGGTGGATGACCCGGGCCCAGCCATTCACCCGGCGGGCATCCATCGGGGTCGGAGGGAGGGCTGGACGCCGGAATCTCGGCCCCATCCCCTCCCCGGGCCCTCGCGCCTTCAAACCTCGAACGTCACAACCCGCGCCGCATCCGCCATGGCCGCCTCGTGGGTGAACTTCACGGTCTTGTACTCGAAGTCCACGTACATCTGGAGCTGGTCCACGTTGTTCGCGGGCCTGAACCCGGGCTCGACCTGCATGCGCAGGTAGTCGAGGGGCAGGAACGTGCTGTGGGTGCCCGGCGGCATCACGTTCTCCGCGTGCCCCGTGCCCCAGTCGTACAGGTGGTTGAAGCTCGGCCGGTTCACCATGGGGATCGTGATCTCGGGTTGCCCGCTGAGTGCGGCGAACTTGATCCAGTGGATCGGCATCTTCCACTCGGCCACGTTCTTCGTGCCGAATTCGCGGGCAACGTCCGGGAGGACGTCACGCAGGACGTCAAGCATGACATCCGCCGCGGTTTCCTCGTGGCGCGTGAGGGTGTTGTCGAACCAATTGCGGCTCGTCTTCCCCTGGAGCGCGTGGATGAGCGGCAGCTCCGCGTTGTCGTGGCGGCCGTGGTCCGCAGCGTGCGGGTCGCTCGATTCCTGCGGATTGTAGATGAGGCCGCGGGCGTGGGGCCCGAGTTCGTCCTCGAACACCCGGTCCTGGAGGGCTGCGCGCCATGCGTCATAGATCGCGTGCGCCGGGTGCGAGTACACGCGGACGCCGTCGCCGTTGATCTCGTCCGCACCGTACGTGTAGTCGTCCGCCGCCCATGCGGCAAGCGCATCGGCCACCGGTGCAAGGGACCGGTCGCCGCTGGCGGCGATGGCGCGCAGGAGGTGCGGCACCGTGTGCGGCGCGAAGGGCTCCCGCGTCGAGATTTCCCGGTTGATGGCGTACAGGTCGTCCACGGTCACGTTGCCTTCGCGGATGTATCGCGTGGCGACTTCGTCGAGGAGTTGCACGCGGTGCACGCTGCCCCAGTTCTCGCGCTTGTCGCCGCCGCTCCATCCCTGCATGGGCAGGTTGTTCCAGTTCGCGAGGTACCCGCCTTCCGGGTTGATGACGTTCGGGAGGGCGCGACCGGAGCGGAACGCCTTCCACTCGTAGTCGGGGCTTCCGGGCCGCGGGAACCGGGGGTCGAGGCGGTCATCCCGGATGGGCTGGCGGCCCGTGTGGAAGTACGCGATGTTCCCGTCCTTGTCGGCGACGTGGAAGTTGAACGAGAAGTAGAAGTCCTGCAGCTGATCCTGGAACTCCTGGAGGTTCGTCGCCTTCCCGAGGGTGAGCCAGAGGACGCCGCTGTCCACTTCGAGGAGGCGGTGGGTGCGCTGGCGGCTGAAGGCGAATCCGCCGCCGTCGCGTTCGTCCTCGGGGACGTACGTGGCGAACACGGGGCCGTGGATCGTCCGGCAGACGCGCTGCAGGGCGGCCACGGGCGGGTTCGGGTCGATGGCGGTCGGGAGACCGAAGTGGACCTCGTCGCGGCAGTCCATGTCCATGACCCGGCCGCCGTAGTAGTACTGTTCGGGGTGGCCGGGCACGAGGCGGTCCGCGACGGCGTCCACCTGATCGGAGGATCCGCTCGTCACGGTCCAGCTCATGTCCTTCCCGGTGCCGATGATGACGCCGGGGGTGCCGCCGACGCCCATGCCTTCCGCGTCGAAGCCGGCGCCGTGGAGGCCGAGTTCGTACGGGACCATGGGCGCGTAGTACGCCATCTGGGGGCCGCCGAGGAGGAGCGCACCGCCGCTTGCGGAGTGCTCGGGGCTGATGATGAGGGCATTCGAGCCGAACTTGAACCCGAGGGTCCTCGCGGCCACGTCGCCCAGGCTTTCGCCCGTGCCGGCGGGTTCTGCGAGGGTTGCAGCGTGGATGACTTCCCACTGGTCGCGCGGGATGTCGGCGAACGCCTTCGGGTGGTCGATGGGGCGGTACCGGCCGTCCACCGGTTTCACGGACGAGTAGGCGTCGCGGTCGTACATCCAGACGAGGTCGTTGAACGCGGCTTCCGCTGCCCGGCCCAGGGTGCCGCGGAGCTGGTGGAGGATCTTCGCGTTCGTGAGTTCGTTGCCGCCGCTTCCGGCGCCGAAGATGTCGAGGAGGTACTGGGCGATGGCGATGGTGTCCGCAACGATCCACGGTTCCGGCACGTGGCCGATGGCGTGGAACTCGGCGCTGAGGCCGAGGGGGTTCGTGCGCGTCCCGTCGATGTACGCGTTCACGCCTTCCGCGAAGGCGCCGAAGATCAGGGCCGCTTCCGGGCTCAGGTTGCGGACCGCTTCCTCGCGCTCCGCCTCCGTGTACAGTTCGCGGCGCGCTTCGAGGTCCATGTCGAGGAGACCCGGGCCGAGGAACCGCGCGCTTTCGCCGCGGGCCACGTGACGGAGCACATCCATCTGGAAGAGGCGGTCCTCCGCCTGGACGTACCCGTTCGCGTAGAACATGGCACGCACATCGTCCGAGAAGATGTGGGGCACGCCGAAGGAATCGCGGATCACGGTCGCGGTTGCGCCGGACGCGGTCGTCAGGTGCCGGGACTCGTTGAGTTCCGGTGCCGCGGGCGCAGCCACGGCGAATACGGGAATGATCATGACGATGGCAAGGGCAAGGCCCAGTGCGGTGACTCGCAGGTTCGACACGGATGTAGCCTCCCGGAGACCTGGGCCTCCGCTGACGGACGAGGGGGGTCCCACGGCTTAAGCGTGGTGCAGGCTCACACGGTTCCGCGAAGGGGTCTGGAATTCCCGCCGGCAGGCCGCGGAATCAAGCCGGGCGGATCGTGTCCCACGCAGCCTTCACACTCGTCATCGTGATCGCGGTGCCCCCTTCCAGCACCCGATCGATGACGTCATCCACCCGGTCCGCCGGCACCCCGGCCTCCAACGCCAGACTCCGCGCATGAAGCCGCATGTGGCCCGCCTGGATCCCGTCCTTGACGAGGGCGCGCACCGCCGCGAGGTTCTGCGCGAGGCCGACCGCAGCGGTGATCTCCGCCAGCTCGCCCGCCGTCTTGACGCCGAGGATCTTCAGGGACGCGCGTGCGACCGGGTTCGTCTTCGTCGCTCCGCCCACGATCCCGAGGGCGAGCGGCATGACCAACTCGCCCTCGATGTGGCCTTCCGGCGTGCGACGGAACCGCGTGAGGCTCCGGTAGTGGCCGTCGCGTGCCGCATACGCATGGGCGCCCGCTTCGACACTCCGCCAATCATTCCCCGTGGCAATCACGACCGCGTCCACCCCGTTCATCAGGCCCTTGTTGTGGGTGGCTGCCCGATACGGATCCGCATCCGCAAATGCCCAGGCAAGGAGAATGTCCGCGACGACGGCATCGCCGCCGAGGCGGTCCTTGTCGAAGATGGCACCCACGCGCACGAGGCGTCGATCCGCGAGGTTCGACAGGATGCGGAGGAGGGGGCGCCCGCCTGCGGCCTTCCCGATGGCCGGCGCGAGGGCCTCCGCCAGGTGATTCACCGCGTTCGCGCCCATGGCATCGCGCACGTCCGCAATCAGATGCACGATGACCATCGGCCCCGCACTCGTTTCCAGCGCCCGCGCCTCCACCTTCACGAGGCCGCCGCCGCGCGCATGCATGGCCGGGCTCGCTTCCCGGGCGAGGCGCAGCCATTCCGCGCTTTGCGCCGCGACCGCCTTCGCTGCAGCGTGGGGGTCGCCGTCGATGTCCACGATCTGGACCTGCGCGATCATCTGGGGCGCATCCGCCTTCGCCTCGAAGCCGCCGTGGGGCCGCGCCATCTTCGCCGCATTCGACGCCGCCGCAATGACGCTCGCCTCCTCCACGGCCATGGGGACGAGGACATCCCGGCCGTTCACGATGAAATTCGTGGCGATTCCAAGGGGGATCCGGGTGGACCCGAGCGCGTTCTCGATGAGGGCGTCCACGGGGAGGTCGAAGTGGCCGGCGAGGGCTTCACGGTCCGCGGCATCCAGGCCGGTCATCTCGACGACCTTGGCCAGGCGGTCCTCGGGCGTCAACCGGTGGAATCCCGGGATGCGGCTTGTGGCGGGCACGGGTCGCGGGAGTGGCGGCGCGGGTGAAAAAAGGTTGCAGGGTGAAGCCGCTTCACTCGACCATCAACGTCGCGGCGAGGGGGCGCTTTCGGGGAATAATCGGATGTGGCCCAAGGGCGCCGACGATTCGGGCAGATGGGGCCACACCCCATCGGTACCCGAACCGCCGTGGCACGTCCTGCTGCAGCCGTCGCGCCGGCTGGCGCGCGAGTGATCCGGCACGCCCGATCCTTGCGGGGGGTCACGTGTTGCCGCCGCCCGGTGCGGGTGCCGACCACATGACTCCTGCACCTGTGACGGTGTTCACGGAATGTACATGGTGGTGCCTGCGTCGT
>JBFILE010000271.1:0-5531 GCA_041599855.1 Thermoplasmatota archaeon | reverse complement strand
GGTGCGAAAGGTCACGACGTCGATCCGTCGATCGCCTGATCCGGCCGCGGAATCATGTTGCCCGGCGGGCAGGATGCCGGGCGGGCCGGGCGCCATGCGACCAGGTCTTGATCCTGCCATCGCAGGATCGGACCACGGCGCCGTTTCATCGATCATCCGCGCCGCCTCGAAGCTGGCACGCCGCACGCTTCACGGCGGGCTGCCGGTGCGACCCCGGATGCGGGGTTCCCGCCAATCGAGCCCCGGGGTCCGGAATCCGAGCTTCGGGATGAACAGGGGCGCCCGCTTGTGGGCGCTCGATTCGACCTTGCCGCGAACCCGCGCCACTTCGCCCGGCGCGATGCCTGCGCGCCGTGCCACCGTCGCATCGTCCAACTCGCCCTCGAAGCCGTAGAGCACGCGATCAAGATCGGCGTAGGAGATGCCGAGTTCGGACTCGTCGGTCTGGCCGGCCCATAGGCCCGCACTCGGCGCCTTGTCCACGATGGGAGCGGGCACGCCCATGCGGCGTGCAAGGGTGAACACGTGGGTCTTGTATACGTCCCCGATGGGATACACGTCCGCGCCGCCGTCCCCGTACTTCGTGAAGTAGCCGACGAGGAGTTCGCTCTTGTTCCCGGTGCCGAGGACGAGGCGGTTCATGGCATTCGCGTGGGCGTACAGGATCATCATGCGCGCCCGCGGCTTCAGGTTCGATGCGGCCATGGGAACATCGGCCACTCCGGGACCGACGGCCTCCGCGACCGCGTCCGTGACCCCCGTGATGGGGATCTCCCGGAGTTCGATGCCGAGCGCGTCGCCCACGAGGCGGGCGTGCGCCGCATCCTCGGGATTCGAGGACGCGTGGGGCAGGATGAGGCCGAGGACGCGGTCCGCGCCGAATGCCTTCACCGCGATGGCGGCCACGAGGGCGCTGTCCACGCCGCCGGAGACGCCGAGCACGACGCCGTCGGCGCGCGCGCCATCCCCGTAGTTGCGCGTCACGTTCACAAGGACGCGCTCGGCTTCCTCGGCATCGAAGGGGGGGACGAGATCGGCCACGACGGGCCGATCCCGCACCGCGGGTTTAGGGGTTTTGGGTGGGGGTCGAACACCCCGGATCCTCGTGGTCGCGGCGTGACCCGGGGAGGGCGCGGCACGCGCTGCACCTGGAGTCGGCGGGTCCGTCCCGCGGAGGCTCACTTCAGCGTCACGGAGAATGAACGGTGTTCCGGCAGCGTCAACGCGCGCTTCGTGTACGTGATCCGGCCGTCGATCACGTCCGCGTCGAACGCGGCGTCCAGTTCGATCGTTGCCGTGGCGCCGGCTGCGAGGTCCGGCACGGGCGCCGTGACGGGGTGGCCGTCCTTGTCCGTCGTGGAGATGGTCGCCGCGGTGAGGTTTCCCCACCCGCGATTCACGATCGTGACTGTCATGCCGTCGCCGTCCTCCTCGGCGCCGGTTATCGCCGGCCACCCTCCGAACAGGTGGGCGTTCAGGATGCCGTGGCGGATCGCCGACCAGACTTCCGGTTGGACGTCAAGGAGTGCCTCGCCCGTGACGAAATCCGCGCGGTTGATCTCGTAGCCGAATGCCACGGCGCCCGTGTACTCGTATGCGCTGTCGATGCTCGAACCGGGCGCCGGATAGATGGTGCTCCAGATGGGTCCACACGTGCCGCCGATTCCCCGCAGGGTCTCGTCGCAGATGCGCTCGAAGACGGGGAGGTCATCGTCATGGACCTGCACCCCGTCGATCCCGTACGGGTACAATCCCATCGTGCCGCAGCAGTGGATGCTGGCCAGGTAGTCCGGCCTCGTGGCGTTGAACCCACCCAGCATCGCCTGGGTCTCCGGTTCACTTGCCGCGTACGGTCCGTACCAGAGAGGGCCGGGCTTGCCCTGGGGGAGGGGCAGCATTTGCCACCCGACCGGGTAGTTCCGGTTCAGGTCCACGGACAGGAAACTTTCCCGCGTTCCCGGCACGCTCCCATCCGGATTCACCATGGGAACCGCGAAGATGTGGCGGTTCTCGATGATCCAGGTGGCCTCCGCCTCGGAGCCGTATCCGTCCGTCAGGTTGTCGAGGATGGCGAACACCAGCGTCTCCGTCTCCTGTTCGTTGCCGTGGGTTGCAGCATCGAGCCAGATGACTTCGCGTTCGTCGAGTGGCTTCGCAGCTGGCGCGGCGAAATCCGCGATCTCGATCATGATGATCGGAATGCCGAGCCGGGACCGACCGATCGTATGAAGCTTGACGAGATCGGGATGATCCGTCGCCAACTGATCGATCCGGAGGGCGGTGTGGACGGCGTTGTCCCCACGTCGATCCGCTTCGCGGTCCACGATGCCGATCAGGTTGTCCCGGTATTCGGGTTCGGTCATGAACCACGGAATCATCTCCTCGGGCGGTCTCAGGACGATGGCTTCCACGGGCGCAGCAGCGAAGGTCGGGATGATGACGAGCAGGGATACGACGGCCAATGCGGTTCCCCGGCGCGGGCGAGTGGGCGAACGGCGGGGAACAGGAACGGCGGGGGAATGGGGTGGAACAGGCATGGGGGGTGGCATCCGCGGGGTGGATTCGAGAGGAGGGATCCCGGCGGCATGCGCATGCGGGCTCGGCTGGGATCCCCGACCCGAATGCACGCGCATGGAGTCATCAGTGATTGGGTCCGGAGTTTTTCCTCCCGCGGCCGCCGGGTTCCGGTTCCCCGGCGTCCGCAGGCCTTAAAGCGGAATCCCCGCCATGAACGCGCCATGGGCGAATCCCACGCCGTCCTCCCGCGCGACCGCTCAGCCTCGACGCGGGCCGCGTCCCCATCAAGCCCGACCTGGCGCGCCCACCTCGTGCAGGCCACGCCCGCGGTCGGCGACCTCAAGGCGAACGTGGCCCGCGTCCTCGACGAACTCGGGCGGACGGACGCGGAACTCGTCGTGTTCCCGGAACTCTTCCTCTCCGGCTACGTGATGCGGGACGACATGGCGCGATGCGCGTTCGGCCTCGACGATGAGCCCGCGCGCACCCTCATCGATGCGTGCAGGCGCACCGGCAAGCACCTCGTCGTCGGCTTTCCGCGGCGAACCGGGCAACGGGGCGTCCTCGCGAACAGCCTTCTCTTCACGGGGCCGGACGGCCTCATCGGCCACTATGACAAGGTGTACCTCCCCACGTTCAGCGTGTTCGAGGAGGACCACTGGTTCCGCGAAGGCGAGGACCTCCCCGTGTGGGACACGGCCCTCGGCCGCATCGGACTCAGCATCTGCTACGACTTCTTCTTCCCCGAGGTCCCGAAAGCCCTCGCCCTCCAGGGCGCGGACGTCATCATCTGCGCGAGCGCGAGCCCGACCCAATCCAGGCGCTACTTCGAAGCCGTGTTCCCGGCGCGCGCCATCGAGACCACCGCGTACATCCTGTACGCGAACCTTGCGGGCCCGCAGGACGCCGTCAACTTCTGGGGCGCCGCGCAGGGGTGGTCGCCCCTCGGCAACATGATCGGCCGCGGCCCCTACGATGTGGAGGGCGCCATCGACGTGGACGTGGACATGGGCGTCATCGAGGAGGCACGGCGGAAGCGCCCCGCCCTCCGGGACACGCGCCGCAGCGTCCTCGAAACCCTCGCCAGGACCATGCGGGACCGGGACTGACATGCCCATGACGCGCGCATGTCCGATGGCCCGACAAGTGGAGGCTGCACCATGAAACTCGCCGCCATGTTCAGCGGGGGAAAGGATTCGAACCTCGCCCTCGACGTCGCCCTCCAGAGCGGGTGGGAGGTGACCCATCTCGTCACGGTGCGCCCCGACAACCTGGAGAGCATGATGTTCCACGTGCCCAACCTCGACCTTGCGCCCTTGGTCAGCGAGGCACGCGGCATCCCCCTCGTGACCGTGCGTACTGCCGGGGAACCGGAGCGCGAGATGGATGAACTCGAAGCCGCCCTGCGGGCGCTCCCCATCGACGGCATCGTAACCGGGGCCCTCGCAAGCGAGTACCAGCGGACGCGCCTCGAACGCGTCGCCCACCGCGTCGGCATCCGGTCGTTCACCCCCATCTGGCACAAGGGCCCGCGCGACGTCCTCGAAAGCCTCGTCACGGGCGGGTACGACGTCCGCTTCTGCGCGGTCGCCGCCGAAGGCCTCGACGGCTCATGGCTCGGGAAGCGCCTCGACGAAGCCCTCCTTGCGAAACTCGACGCCCTCAACGACCGGTACCGCGTCCACGTGGCCGGGGAAGGCGGCGAATACGAGACCATCGTCCTCGACGGCCCCTTCTTCCACCGCCCCGTCATCGTGGACGAGGCGGAGACGGAGATGGGGCGGGACCGCGGCGAGTGGCGGGTGCTCAAGGCGCACGTCGGCAGCCGGTGACGGGAGGCTGGAGGGCTCCGGCCGCGCCGGGGACCCGCGGTTGCGAACGCGCGTATTCGACCACATGGGCACGCCCCGCAGCGCCGAATCGCCCCGCCGCGGGGGCCCTTGCTTCGCGCGGCGCCGGGGCCTTCCCGAGACCCCTCCATCCGCGGGTCCGATGGGTGCTGCATGGGGCGCCGCCCGGTGTGGTCGACTGCCGGTGGGACCATTCCCACCCGCGAATCGTCGATAAAAAGTTTTTAAAGGAGGGAACCTTCCGGCGGAGCGTGCTGGACCCCAGCGAACTCGATCGCCTCGTCACCATCACCGGCGTGGAGCCTGCGCGACTTCTTGCGTGGGAGAACCGCCCAGCCGATGCGTTCGAGCTGACGATCGATGGTGACACCGTCACCATGAACCTCCGCGTCCCCCTCACCGTGAAGGGTGCCACCCTTGAAGTCCTCGGCGAATACGAGACCCGCGAAGAGGAAGGCGGCAAGAAGGTGCTCGACGGGCGATCCCTTGAGGAACGCGACTGGGAAGGCAAGGTCACGAAGCGCGAATACCGGTACGCGTACGACCTCACCCGCCTCGCCGACGACAACGAGACCCCGATCCTCAAGGTGTTCTTCGGCAGCGCGGCCAAGGAATTCCAGAAGGTCGGGTACCACGAGCGATGGCAGCACCTCTTCGAGGCACGCGCCGAACTCGAACCCGGCATCAAGGCCCAGGAGGTCAAGAAGTACGCCCCCCGCGAATTCCCTTCCCGGCGTGCGCCCGTCCGCGGACGCGGCCGAAGCGGTGGCGGCCGCGGGCGCCCCTCCGGAGGCGGAGGCGGCCATGGGGGCGGCGGTGGAGGAGGCCACGGGGGCGGCGGTGGCGGTCGTGGCGGTGGGGGCGGCGGCGGTCGCGGCTCCCGCGGTGGTGGCGGTGGAGGAGGCTCCCCGCCCGGTGGCTCCTCCGGTGAAGGCGGGGCTTCGAAGCGCTCCCGCGGACGACGCGGCGGCCGTGGCCGACGCGGCGGCGGCCGGGGCGGCGGAGGCGGGGGAGGGGGCTCTTCCGATGGCGGCAGTGGCGGCGGATCCTCCGGGTCCGGCGGTTCCTCCGACTGAATCACCGCGGACGCGGCTGCAATGGCCATGGTTCGCTCGCGATCGCTTCGCGTGCCATGGTGATCCTGTTCTGACGGGACGTCCGCGC
>JBFILE010000270.1:0-5537 GCA_041599855.1 Thermoplasmatota archaeon | reverse complement strand
GCCCCGTCGGCATTTCCCCCGCCGCATTCCGCATCCCCCAAGGCCTCCTCGCGGTGGAGTCGGAAGTGGACGGCTACGTCCTCGACGTGAGCCACGCCTACCTCGCCGTCGAAAACGGGTCCCTCGAAGTCCCACGCGCCCTCGCCCGCGAACTCGGCCACCGCATCACCCACGTCCACGCGAACGGCTCCCGCGGCGGCAAGGGCGGGCTCGGGGAAGGCAGGCCGTTCTCGGACTCCGATTACGGGGTGGACTTCGTGAAGGAATTGCTTACGCATCTGCCCGATGACGTGGTCGTGGTGCCCGAGATCATGGACGGGCACAAGGACGGGGGGGCGCTGTTCGATGCGGCGTTCGCGGCGCTATCGGGGAAATGAATCGCTGCGGTTGTCTGGGGTGGATTGGCAACTGGGATCGGTTTGATAGTCGCGGAATTCCATCAACACAGAGGGCGCGAAGGGCGCGGGGGTTCACGTGCTGGTGAACCTGCTTCTCATGACACGTTGCGGAACGCGGATGGATTTTGACTTCCATCAACACGGAGAAGCGGAGCAACGGAGCTACGGAGGCTTCAAAAACCGACGTTGGCCGGCGAGCCTCCGAGGTGTACAAGTGTATGATTGTACAACTGTATGTTTCGTGCGTCGTTGCGGGATGAACCAATAGCTGGCTGTGTGGCTCGGCACGCCGCGTCATCCGGTGTTGCGTCCGGACCGCCGAGCGCAGATCGACAATAGCCAAGGACGCGAAGACTCACCGACCCTGGACGCGAAGGCGGGGGTGCGCGAGGATGAGATGATTACAGTCTTGCCTGCCCTCGGCTGTTACGAGGTTGTGGGAAGGCGGGCCCGGGGCGGTCGTTAAGCCCCATGAGTCTTGGAACTCGTCGCGAGGATTGACCGCCCCGCGGTTGCTCACCATGCACTTCGAGTGCGTATACAGGGTTGCGTTTTCCGGGCCCGCCGACCACCTGGCAAGAGGTGATCAAGTGTACGGAGGGATCGACGCCCATAAGAAACACACGTTCCTCGCTGTGATCGGCCCGGAAGGGAAGCGTGAGCCCCTGCTCCGGGTCGAGACGACGAGAGACGGATTGCGAGACCTGGCCAAACAGGCTCAGACGCTGAAGATCGCGATCGTTGAGGCAAGCACCACGGGCAAGATCGTGGCTCGCGTGCTCCGCGAACTTGGGGTCCAGGTGGATCTGATTCACGCGGATGCCTTGGTGGCGGCAGTGCGTCGGAACAAGTCGGATGCGTTGGACGCGTATGATCTCGCCCGGATTGCCATGATGGGTGCCTACACGAAGGCGTACATTCCCACGCCCGAAGAAGAAGAATTGCGGTCGTTGACCGCAAGGCGAGTGGATCTTCGTGGAAAGATGACGAAAATCACCTGCCAGCTCAAAGCCATGGCACAAGGCCATCTTCTTGCAGAGCCCGCAGGAAGCCTGGATCGCGAATCCTGCCGAAAACGATGGATGAAGCTCGAGGTTGCAAGAACAGACAAAGAAATCCTGGACAGTCGCCTCAGGGAATATGCGCTCCTCCACCGCGAGTGGGAAACCCTCCAGGTAACCATCCACCAAGTCAGTCGCCAATTCAAGAATCTTGAAACCATCACCACACTACCCGGCGTAGATGTGTCGTCGGTGGCTGGCATTCTCGGAATCACAGGAAACCCACACCGATACCCCTCCGCAGATCACTACGCCGCCTCCACGGGACTCACGCCCAGCAAGAAGGAAAGTGGAGGCAAGGACACAGGTGGGCGCATCACGAAGAAGGGAAACCCACTCCTTCGCACCATCTACGTGGAATGCGCATGGCAAATCGTGCGATTCCCCGGCCCCCTACGGAACCAATACCGACGCCTCAAAGCAAGAAAAGGCGCGAAGAAAGCCATCGTCGCCATCGCCCGAAAACTCGCAAAAATCGTTTGGCACATGCTCACCCGAAACGAACCATACCGCCACGCCATCGAGAAGAACGCAGAGGTCAAACGCTGGAAAATCCGAGCCGTACGCACCCTAACCGAGGAAGGAAACCACGACGAAGCCCGCCGCATCCTCCGCTCCCACGACCCCCACCGCGAAAAAGAACGATGGGAATCAAAAAGAGGCCTGCCAACACCCTGAATCCACAAGAACGACCCCCAAGAAACAGGCGAGGGCAGGCAGCTCCCGACCGCGGGATTCATACAGGGGGGCTGCGGCCCCCCTCGCCCGGCGGCGCGCCCTTACGGCCGGAGCGGGCTTGGCCCGCGCAGGCCGGACGAAAAGTCGCGCCGCCGGAAGGAATCCAATCACATTTCGCGCAGGCGCCTGACCCGCTCCGCCATCGGCGGGTGCGTGGTGAAGAGGCCCGAGAATCCGCCGCTCTTCAGCGGGTTCGCGATCATCATGTGGGCTTGTGCGGGGTTCGCGTTCTGCATGGGCATGCGCGCATTGTAGTGCTCGAGTTTTTCCAGCGCGTTCGCGAGCGCCCAGGGTTTCCCGCAGATCTGGGCGCCGGTGCGGTCGGCCACGTATTCCCTGGCGCGGCTGATGCTCATCTGCACGAGGAACGCGGCGATGGGCGCGAGGACCATGAGGAGGATGACGACGACGATGCCGCCGGGTCCGCTTTCGTCGTCCCCGCCGCCGAAGAGCATGCCCCAGAAGGCGCTCCGCGCGATGAGGGTGATGGCTCCGGCGATGGTTGCGGCGATGCTCATGATGAGGATGTCGCGGTTCTTGATGTGCGCGAACTCGTGGGCCATGACGCCTTCGAGTTCGTCATCGTTGAGGGCGCGCAGGATGCCTTCGGTGGCGGCAACGACCGCGTGCTCGGGGTTGCGGCCGGTGGCGAACGCGTTCGGCGTCATGGAGGGGACGATGGCGACGCGGGGTTTCGGCATGTCGGCCTTGAGGGCGAGCTTGTCGACGATGGCGTGGAGCCGCGGCGCCTCGTTGGGTTCGACGATCTTGGCGCGGTAGCTCCAGAGGACCATCTTGTCGGAGTAGAAGTACGTGACGAGGTTCATGACGACGGCGATGACGAGGAAGATGGCGAGGCCGATCTGCCAGCTGCCGACGAACATGCCGCCGAGGAAGTAGCCGATCCCGAGGAAGAGACCGGTCATGAGGGTGAAGAGCCCGAGGGTTCGGATTCCGCTGGACATGGTGGGACGGCCGGGTCTACGCGTACTTCGACTTAAGGCTTACTTGGTCGGGGGTCGGGTCCGCCGGTTGTGGTGGGGGGCGGCTGGACCCAGAGGCGGGCCCCGTGCCATGCGGGGAGAGGGACGGTCAGGAGGGCAAGGAAGCCAGGGACCGCGACGGATCGGTATTCGAGGCCGAGGTCGAGGGTGGCGATGGCCGCGCTCGCCGCCGCTGCGAATGCGACGAGGGCGAGGCGCCGGGGGTGGGCGTCGAGGCGCCGCGTGGCGGAGGCCCATGTGAGGGTCGCCGCCGACCAGAGGGCGATCAGGCCGACAAGGAGGATCACGTGGACGGTGACGATGGGGTGGTCCATGGGCGGGAGGTCTGCCGTGGCGCCCGCAATGGCTGCGTTCACGCCTCCCCCGTAGCGGGTCATGCCCCAGATGGACATTGGCAGACTCACGAGCCATGATGCGAGGAGGAGGCCTGCGGCGATCCGGGTTCGGCGCTCGCCGCCATTCGGCTTTGCGTCGGCGAGGTAGATGCGGATGGCGACGGCGGCCATGATGACGCCGAACACAAGGAACGCGGTGGATGCGGCGCCGGTCTCGGCGTCGTCCACGAGGACGCCGAGGCCGTCGTGGACGAGGGTGATGCGGGCCGTTGCCTCGACGGCGGACGGGCCCGGGTTCTCCAGGCGGATCGTGTAGGGCGCCCACGACGCATCATCGCAGCACCGGACGAGGGCGTTGAACCGCAGGTCCCCACCTGGGCCCGCAATGACCTGGCGCGCGCCGGTCTCGTTGTGGATGGCCACAACGGTCAGGGCCGCGGCCCCGGTCTCCGTGACCTGCACGGTGCCGACGACTCGATGATAGTGGAGCGTCGTCCCGAAGTCGAGGGCGCCGCCCGCGGGGATCACGTGGGCCTCGTCTGCGAGCGCGATATCCGCGTGGGCATTGGCGGGGGATGCCGCGGCGAGGAGTGCGGCGGCCGTCAGGATCACGAACATCATGACCGGTGGCGCCGCGGGTGGGTTGCGGTCCTGGGGTCCGGGAATCATGGGTCGCCATTGCCCTTGGCCGATAAGGGCTTGCTGTGCGGACGGCACACGGATCCGGAATCCGCGGCCGTCGCGGGGTTACTCCTTCAACTGGCTGATGGCGTCGCGGATCCGCTGGAGGGCGGTGACGTTCCCGGCGAACGCGATCCAGATGACGAGGAGGCCGAGGAGGGTGAATCCGTAGATTTCGCCGTAACCCAGGATGATCCGGAGGTACTCGAACACGGGCACGGCGATGAGCAGGAAGATGCGGTCGGCACGGCCGAGGAGGCCCCGGTAGTTCCGGCCGAGGCCGAGGGCCTGCGCCTGGGTGCCCATGTAGCTCGTGAGGCTCGTGCCCACGATGGCGAAGACGCCGATGCGGTAATCGACCCATGAGGACAGGGTGAGGCCGACGAGGAGGGCAAGGTCCGAGTACCGGTCGATGACGTGGTCGAAGAGGTCGCCGAGGCGGCTCGATGAATCGGTGTACCGCGCAAGGATGCCGTCCACGCTGTCCATGATGGCGTTCACGCCGATGAGGGCGGATGCCACGAGGAGCCACAAGGGGGATGCGGTGTCACTCACGTAGAATGCCCACCCCGCACCGAGGGCTGCCACGAGGGACACCGCGCTCAGCATGTTCGGAGTCACCTTGAGGCGCGCGAACACGAGCATGATGGGGTGGAGGGCTCGCTCCCAGCCGGGACGGAGTTCATCGAGAACCATGGGGGGACGAGGCGTGCCACCCATGGACGGCGCTTTAAGGGCACCGAGGAGGAATTCGGCAATTGACGAAACCCGGGACTCCTGCGGAACGTCGCACCGATCCCGGTGTCGCGGAGTGTATCGCACGCGATCGGGATCGCCGGCTGCGGGCTACAACCAGGGAAGGGCGTCAAGGGGCCAATTGACGGTGCCCGGTGGATCGGCTTCCGCGCGGCCGGCGAGCCACGATTCCACGACATCCGCGAGTGCCGAGGCGGTCGCCCGCGTTGCATCCAGTTCCAGCGCCGGCAGGCCCGATTCGATGACTTCCCACGCGATGACACCGAGAGCTTCCGCCTCCACGTTCTCCCGCACCTTCGCCTCCGCATACCCGCGGTTCGTGAGGCGCTCGATGAGGGTGACGGGATGGCACCGCACGAGGACGATGCGCGCGCAGTCGAGTTCGTGGGCGAAGTGGCTGTCCGCGAAAACGACCGGCTCGGACTCCGGGGGATAAGCGGCTTCGAACGCGTCGGCGGCGGTGTCCACGTCGATGACGAGGGTGTCGCGCGCCTCATCCCGTTCGAGGACATGCCCGTTCGTCTTCGCCCATTCGCCGAGGTCGATGACGGTGCGGCCCCGGGT
>JBFILE010000269.1:0-5584 GCA_041599855.1 Thermoplasmatota archaeon | reverse complement strand
GGTTGGGATCAATCGCCCTCGACCAGGACGGTTCCTTGATCCCCGTCGACCGTGATGCGGGCGCCCGGTCGGACCCGGTCGAATGCGTCGCGGACCCCCGTGACGCAGGGGATGCCGAACTCCCGGGCAACGGAGGCCGCGTGGCAGAGGATGCCGCCGCTCGTGGTCACGATGGCGGCCGCGCGTGTCATGGCCGTCGTCCAGCACGGGTCACTCATCTCACACACGAGAACGTCCCCGGTTTCAAGGCGTTCCAGCTCGGTGTCGGCGCGAACGATCCGCGCGATTCCGGCGGCTTGGCCGGGGCTCGCGCCATGTCCACGAAGGCTGGCCTGCGAAGGAGTTCCGTCGACGTCGTTCAGGCCGATGCCATGCATGTGCCCGATCACGGGGTGCCGCAGGGCCATTGCCGTCGGGATGCCGATCACGTCGGGGGGTGTCCGGCCCAGCCATGCTTCGCGTTCGTTCCGGCGCTGGTCGACGAGGTTTCGAGGCAAGGTTCGGCCGCGAAGCGCGCCGCAGACCTCGTCGTGGGTCAGGAACACGACCTCGCCCGCGTCCCGGAGGATGCCTTCGCGCACGAGTGGTTCCGCAGCACGCAGGTACATGAGGCGCGTGAGGCCGCTCCCGGTGTCGTCGATCCAGTAATGGTGGCTGCGTTTGAGCGGTGCCGCTGCGCGCACCACGTCAAGCAGTTCGAGGAAGCCGGCCTGCGCTTCGCTTGGAATCCGTCGCAGGGCATCCTCCTCTTGGCGGTTGCGGAGGGTCTCTGCTTGCAACCGGCCTTGGATCGCCGCGTCCCGGGCCGCGACTCCACCGGTCACCGCGTGTTGAACGGGGGTCGGGTCTTCGCGCCACGTGGGGTCGAAGAGTCCGACGGCGTGGATCCGGTCGGAAACCCGGGGCCAGAGTTCGCGGAACCGGTTCCCGATGTCCGTCTTGTCATCGAGGAGCCGATCCACGAGGGATTCAGCGGAAGAACCCGTGACGAGGGCCCACCACGCCGGGTCCTCCTCCAGAATGGCTCCGAGGTCGAGGAATCCCCCTTCAATATCCGCCATCACGTTCGCGGTCGGATTCACGAGGGTGTGCGCGGCGCGTCCCGGATCGGGGACTCCGAATGACGCCAGGACTTCGGCGAGCGCGCCGGGCGCGATGAACGCCGGCAGGAGCTCGAAGTGATGGGTCCACAGATCCTTCAGGAGCCCGAGCCCTTCCTCCACGTCGTTCGCCAGGCGATCCGAGGATCCGTCGGGCGGCGCAAGGGCGCGGAGTCGGGAGTGGATGGCTTGGATCGATGGCAGGATCCGCGTGTCCCATTCGGACGGGATCACGCGGAGGGCGCCCATGAGTTGGTCGGGGTCCGGCGGACGCTCATGTTCCAGGCGGCCCGTGTCGGGCCAACCATGGTACGCGTAGCCGTTGATGATGGTGGCGTCGATGGAATCCGTGATTCCGTGGAACGCCTGGGCTGCGCGATACCCGTGACCACTTGCGGCGAAAAGCGTGGATTCCGCAAGCGGCGACAGCGGCTTCGGCAACTGGGCGCGCATGCGAACCCAGAAGGGCGTCGGGGTCATGGTGTCCGAGAGAATGCGTGGCCATTAGGGGTTGCCGATGCTGCGTCACACATTCTGGGCCATGGTCGTCAAAAAAGGGTCCGAATCGTGTGGGCTGATCACGATTTCGAACCTTTGTGGCGGAGGGTGGTTGCCGTTTCGGCGAGTCGCGCGTCGAGGAGGCGCCGGACGGGCTCAAGGTTGAGGAACACGTCTTTCGGGAACAGGACGTTCGCGTCATCGACCGCGGGGTCGGAAAGTACCCGTAGAAGATTGTCTTCGACCTCGGCGAAGGACGCGGCCACGAGTCGGAAGTAGCCGTGGTGGCCGCCATCCAAGGTGCGCGACAGAAAATTGGGAAAAAGGGCGAGGAGGCGTCCCCGGGCGGCATCGTCCACGGGTTCGTTGAACGTCATGAGGATGACGTGGGCGATGACCCCCGGAGCGGCCCCGAGATGAAGGAACGGGATCATGCCGATGGCGCGCGAGTCCACCATGGCGTTGAAGCGGTTCCGCGCGGTTTTCGCCGTGACGCCCACTTCCGCAGCCACGTCGGAAAGGGGTCGAAGGCCATCGACCTGAAGGGCCCGCATGATGCGGTAATCGATGTTGCGGAGCTTCGGCGTGTTTGGAAGATCGCCTCGCGAATAGATGTGTTCGGCGGCATCCGCACCGGCTGCCTTGGTGAGGATGCGGACCCGGTTGGCCAGGTCCTCCTCTTCAGGTGCGAACACGTTTGCCCAGGCCTCTGTTCCCAGGAACTCGACGCCGTCCGTCACGAAACCGGAGCCGGCAAGGATCTTCACGCCCTCACATTTCGCCTGCGTCGAATGCCACTCGAAGCGATGCACCGCACTTTGCATCCCGAGGACGCTGGGGCGCGGTGCGCAACCAACACCTTGGAGGACCCCGTTGTCCCGCAGGTTCTGCAATCGGTCCTTCACGGTGTTCCCGTGGACGCCGACGACACGGGCGATGTCCCATGGGCGCTGGATGCCGCGGGAGGCCGCCAGCGGGTCGGTGGGTTTCCACGCGAGCTCGCGGAGGATTCGGACATCAAGGGCGTCCACGGCCCATGAGGGGTGTCACTTCCCTTCAATATGCCTGGTCCGGAGCGTGGGGGATCCTGCTTCAGCGCCCGGTATCGAAGTGATTGCGGAGAACCCTCGGAAGCGCTTCCATCACGTCGGTCGCAACGAGGCCGAAGCTCGACTCGTCCGCTGCGATCTCGCCGGCTTTCCCGGTCATGTAGGCGGCGACACGGCCGGCATCGAACGGGCGCATGTGTTTCGCAAGGAGCGCAGTCGCGACCCCTGCGAGAACGTCACCCGTCCCGGCAACACTCATCGCCGGATGCCCGGTCGCATTGAACTTCACGCGCTCGCCGGCAGCGATCACGTCCGTGGGCCCTTTCACGATGAATGCGGCACCGCGCTTCATCGCATGGGCGCTGGCGAGGGCCGCGCGCGCATCCAGCGCTTCCGGCAGCCGGTCCCCGGTGAGGGATTCGAATTCGCGGGCATGGGCGCTCACGAGGACTCCTTCACGGACGAGTTCCGGTTTCGCGGCAAGGGCCGGAATGGCTTCCGCATCCGCGACCACGGGAACGCCTTCCGCAAGGGCGCGTTCCACTGCGTGGTGCACGCTCTTGAACGCGAGTTCGCTGAGGCCGACACCGGATCCGACGAGGACGGCGTCCGCCTTCTTCAGCCACTGGTTCAGCGCCACGCGGTTTGCAGGATCCGTGAAATCGAGCATGTCGTTGTTGAGGGGTCGCACGATGAGGTTCGGCGAGTACGAGGCGACGACGGACCATGCGGACCGCGGGGTGAGGACGATGGCGATGTCGGCGCCCGCCCGAAGTGCCGCGAGACCGGCGACGGCCGGTGCACCCGTGTACGGGCCACCGCCGATCACGAGCACGACGCCTCCTTCGCCCTTGTGCTGGTCGATGCGGGGCCGCGGGTAAAGGAGCATTTCGCCGGGGCCGGTGTGCGTGGCTGCGGCAGCCGGGATTCCGATGTCGGCGACGGTCACGTGTCCGGCTTCGCCGAGACCCATGCCTTCCTTGGGGGCATGGAACGTGATGGTTTCGCTGGCCCGGATGGCGAGGATGGACCCGAGGCCCGTGGGTACGTCGACGCTCACGACGAGGGCTTGGCTCGCGTTGGCGGCGCGCACATAGGATGCGTACGGCTCGCGCGGCAGGCCCCGGATTCCGGCGCCGAGAAGCGCGTCCACGATGACGGCGCCGTCCACGGCGCTCGCCACCTGCGCTTCCTCTTCAGCATGGATGCGTTCGACGCCGGACGGAAGCGCGTCGTACGCGCGACGCGCGTGCTCGGTCTTGAGGCCGTCCGGTCCTGCCACGGGGGTGACGATGCGGACGCGGTGGCCGGCGGCTGCAAGGTGGCGGGCTGCAACGAATCCGTCGCCCCCGTTGTTGCCGGGGCCCGCGAGGATGGCGATCACGGTGCCGGATTCGACGCGTTCGCCCACGAATCGTGCGACGGCCTCTCCGGCATTCTCCATCAGGGTCTCGATGCTGACGCCGAGGGCTTCCGCGTTCCGGTCGAGGACGCCGACCTCGCTGAGGGGAATCGCGCTCACGCGGGCCCGTAGGCGGAAGGCGGGTAAAAGCTGTCTCCCGCGGCCCCCGGAACGCGACGCCGCTGTCCGGGGATAATCTACTTATCGGGGAGCCGCCGTGCGACGCGACGGTGATGTCCCGATGATGCCAGGCCTCGGTGGACGCGGCATGAACCCGAAGAAGATGAACGCCATGATGCGGCAGCTCGGCATCAGCATCGAGGAGATCGATGACGTCCAGGAGGTCATCATCCGGACGCCGACGCGCGAGATCTTCTTCCTTGATGCGAACGTCTCCATCATGAAGGCCCAGGGACAGGACACCTACCAGGTCACGGGAACGCCTCAGGAGCGCGCGCCCGGCACCGGGAGCGGCGGTGGCGGCGCGACCGCGGCACCGGCCGAAGAGGAAGTGCTGTTCAACGAGGATGACGTGAAACTCGTCGCCGAGCAGGCGAACGTGTCCCTCGACAAGGCTCGCGAAGCGCTGAAGGAAGCGAATGGCGAGCCCGCGGAAGCCATCATCAAGCTCGTGGACTAGGCGACGCGGCCTCGCCGCGGGTCGGCGGAGTCGCACGCAGTCGCCGCCGCGGCACCGCGCAACGTCCGGCATCATGATTTTCCAGAAGAATGCCGCGGATGGCCGCGGCGACCTCAACCCTCGGATGAGGGGTGGCGTCAGAATTTCTGCATGGCCTTCAGGAGGTCGAGAAGGCGCGGGGGCTGCACTTCCCGCTTCATGTCGCGGACAAGCGCCTCGTAGTAGCCGACCTGCTGGTCGGCGCGGGCAAGTTCGGCACGGAGCGCGTCGCGCTTACGCTTCCACCGATCAAGTTCGGTGAGCGTCGTGAGGATCGCTTCTTCTCGCATGTCGGAACCACCGGAAGCAAGGGCCCAAGGGGCCGAAGAATTGGACAAACGACTTCGGTATTTAAACGTTTTCGATACTGGGCCGTACTATTCCATGGAACTGCTACATGTGGTTGAAATAGCGTGTGAAACATCGCCGCCGGCGGCGATCACGCCTCGCGGGCTCGTAGCTTAGTCTGGTGGAGCGGCGGGCTCATAACCCGTCGGCCGTGGGTTCGAATCCCTCCGGGCCCATACGCGCGAAGCGCGACGATTCGGAGGGGTTCGAACTGCAGACCAACGCGCCGCAGCGCGTTGGTCGGTCAGTTCGAATCCCCCCGCAACTTCTCCACCGGGCCCATGTTCCGATAGCCATTCTCTGTGGAGGGGTTTCATGCGTGTGTGGGGGCCCGGCCCAAGGTTCCCGGAGCCATTCTTTGTAGAGGGGTTTTACGCGTGTGTGGGGGCCCGGCCCAGGTCCTCGGAGCCAGTCTTGGCGGAGGGGTTCTTTGCGAGGTGTGGGTCCAGGGCCCATGTTCCGATAGCAAGTCCTTGTGGTGGGGTTTCATGCGTGTGTGGGGGCCCGG
>JBFILE010000268.1:0-5619 GCA_041599855.1 Thermoplasmatota archaeon | reverse complement strand
GGGCCTGGGGGTTGGAATCCATGGAGGCGACTCCGGAAGGATCGCTGGGGACACGATCCCGGGCATGGTCCCGAGTGTCGCGTTCCTTCATGAGGTTACGTGCCGCGCATCCGCCGCGCATCCGCCGCGCCCGCCGTCCACGGCCGCCGCCGACCGCGGGCCGCGCCGCTTCCTCCGACAGCCCAGGCGTGGTCCGAGGGAGAACCGGCTTCCCATCCGGACCGTCACCCGCAGGCTCCTTGCCGATGGCCTCATGCGAAGGAACGCGGAGCCCTCCGCATGTTCCACGGCATGTTCACCCGCGCCTGGGAGGATCTCGTCGCCACCGTCCTCGCGGCGCTCCTGATCTACGCATGGATCGTGCTCATGACCCGCGTATCCGGCCTCCGCACCTTCGCGAAGATGTCGAGCGTGGACCTTGCGGTCACCATCGCCATCGGCAGCGTCATCGCAACCACGGTCCTCGACCCTGCCGGGAACTTCATCCAGGGCATCGTGGCCCTGGCCGCCATGTTCGCCATCCAAGCGGCATTCGCCCATGCCCGCACCCGGACGCCCGCCTTCCAGAAGCTGGTGACGAACACGCCCATGTTCCTCATGCGGGACGGCGTTGTCCTCCACGACAATCTTGCCACGGCGAAGGTGGCGTACCCGGATCTCCTTGCGAAGCTCCGCGGCGCGGGAATCACGTCCTTTGATGAGGTGGCGGCCGTCGTGTTCGAGACGACGGGGGATGTGAGCGTCCTCAAGGGAACCGGCGGTATCGATCCCGGGATTCTTCGCGGCGTCGAAGGTGGCGGCGGTGGGACGACGAACGCCGAGTGACGAAGGAACGCGGGCGTGGGTGCGACCCGAGGAACCGTGACAGGGTGATGCGGCGATGCGGGGAATCGTCGTCGAGCGATCCCCGGGGGGACGGACGCCCACAATGGACACGCCCCCTTGACCTGCGGGCGGCCGGGGCCGCCGGTCGCATCGGCGGAACGTCCGGGACCGCAAAGTCCGCCAAAGCCCCTATGCATCCGTGCCAGTCGAACCATTCGCGTGACCCGCAGGATGGTGGCCGGCGCGCGAAGCCGGGTCCTCATGGCACTTGCCATGGCTGCGATGGCCGGAATCGCAGCCGGCTGTGTCAACGGCGACCGGGACAATCCGCAACCCCCCTCGGATGGAATCGGCGACGGAGGGTCGGGTGCCGGAACCCCGCCGGCAGATGGGGTATCGGGCGGCGGGTCCCCGGCAACGGGCGGCGGTTCCCCGTCATCAGGCGGCGACACCGACGCAGGACCCGGGCCAGGGATGCCGGGGCCCGGCGATGCCGCGGCCGAGGTGCCGCCCCTCGCCACCCTCGTGGATGCGACAAGTGTGGCCATCGACCCTGCCGCGGGCGGTGAGGTGGTCCTTGGTGGGGCGCGCCTCACCGTGCCCCCCGGCGCCCTGGCCGCGTCCACCACGTTCACCATGTGGCAACTGGATGTCCCCGACGCGCCGGGCGGTGTTTCCGCCGACCAACGCCGTCTCTTCAAGCACGCGTACGGGTTCGGTGTGGACAAGGCGGTCACCGTTGCCGCGCCCCTCGTGCTTTCGCTCCCGGTGGACGGTTCGCGGGTAGGGAGTGCCATTCCACAGGACCGCCTGCACGTGTCGAGCGCCCTCGGCGGTTTCCTTGTCCCGCAGGAGTTCCCCGTGGCGTTGGACACCTCCACCGCGTCCCTCGTCGTCACCCTCGATGTGCCGGAGTTGACGCCTGGCGCCATGGCGTCCGCGGGGGCCCCGCAGGCGGCCGGGGTGCCGCTCCTTGCCGTCCTTGCGAGCCTCGCCCGCATTGGCGTCGCCGCCGGCGTTGCCGCCCCCCAGGTGCAGGCGCTCGGCGCCACCCTTGACGAGGCCCAGCCGGAATGGGCCCACGACACCTTGGAAACCCCGCACTTCATCATCCGGTACCAACGGGGCGTCGCCGACGTGGCCGACGTGCAGCCCGTAGCCGACGCCCTCGAACGGGCGCATGCGCTTTACGCCGGACCGGGTGGCCTCGGCTTTGCTCTCCCGAACGCGTGGAACCCGGACGGCAGGTATGCGATCTACATCGATGACTTCGACCTTCACGCCTGGCCGGGTCTCACCTCCGAAGCGGACGGTGTCACCCTCCCCGGGTCCACCCTCATCGAAGGCGCAAGTTACGTGAACACGAACAAGGACCCGTCCATCTGGCCCATCACGGCCGCCCACGAATACTTCCACGCCGTCACGTGGGGCATCGTCGGCCAATGGACCCCGAACAGCCTCAACATGCTCCTGAACCCACGCTCCGGCTGGTTGTTCGAGGGGACAGCCGCCGCCATCAGCGCGCGCGTCGTCCACGGCGCCGGCACAGCGCCCGCGAGGGACCCGGCGCAGATGGGAATCCCCACCCTTGTCTCGGTGGATGACGCCGCCATCGTGACACCCGCCGACCGCGCGCAGGACTTCTTCTTCCACCTTGAGCGGGCCTACGGGAATGCCGACTTCTATCCCCTCCTGTTTGAGGGGTTGTCGACGGACGTGATGGGGGCCGCAACCGCGGCCGCGCGAGCCGTGGACCGGGCCCTGAACCGCCACGGAGCCACCACCGGGGTCGGGCCCCAAGGGCTGTCCCCGGCATGGCGCAGCTTCGTCGAAGACTACGTGTTCACGTCGCCGGAGGCCTACGGGAACCGCGCGGAGCCGTCCAATGCGCGCACGCGGCTTGATGAATGTCCCGGGTCCCAAGGGTATCGGCAGGGTCTCCCGGCCCTCAGCTACGAGTACAACCGGTTCGTCATCCCGGCCCTTGAGAAGGATGCGAACGGCGCGATCCTTCCCGGCCAGGCCGTGGACCTCGTGATCGATTTCGGCGACACCGACCAGCCGCCCCTCGGCGTCATGATCGAACTCCCCGACGGCCGCCTCATCGAAGGGACTCAAGCTTCCCTCGACCGATCCGTGTACCCGGACATGCGGTTCGACAATGACGCCACGGTCCGCCTCGTTGTCGTGAACCCGTACTTCGCCGGGGATGCGACCATCCCATCTTCGTGGGCCGTCTGCATGGAGAAACCGGACCGCGAACCGGGCTGGGCACTGGACGCGGTCGAATACCCGGACGGGCAATCCCTCTCCGGCGAACCGTACTGCTACAACTGCGCCGATCCGGGAAGTTGGTCGCAGGAGCTTTCCCCGGGAGGCATCGCATACACCCGCGAAGAGAAGCGGTCGGATGGCTCCGTTGCCCGCGCGTGGGCCCTCGATGTGGGCATCGAGATGCCCCCCGAACTGGCGGCCGATGGCACCGGGGAAGTCCTGATCACGGCCGCCCTCGACGTGCAGGTGACGGACCCCGTGGGCTACCCGCCGTCCGGGACTGTCATCGTCGGCGGACCGGACCTTGCACTTCTGGGTCCCGCGAACCTGAGTGTCGGCGTGCAGAACCCCGTGGATCAGCTCGTCGTGCCGTTCCGGCTGCCCGCGACCTTCGGCGACGTGGCGGTCGTCACCGTGTCCGCGCCGCAGACGGGCCACGAAACCGGGGAGATCCAGTACGTGTACCGAAGGAACGCGACGGCAGGGCAACCGTGAAAGTGGCCCGCCGCGGGCGGGATCCGTTCCGCGTGCCGGCGGGGGCATCGGGCAGGTGGGATCCGTCACACGCTGCGCGCGGAGGAATCCCACGCGAACGGCGTCGTCAGGCCACCGGGTCCGTCAACATGGTCACGGCCGGCTCGCTGACAACACCGGCCGCCCGCATCACATCCCGCACGTCCGATTTCTCCATGAATTCGCGGAACGCCTCCGCACTCTTCCACTTGAATTCGATGACCACGTCCTGCGGATCCTCCAGGTTGCGATGGACGGACGCGCCCGTGCACCCGAACCGGCGGCGCATGGGGTCGTGCGCCTTGTACGCGTCCACCCATCGGTCGAAGTCCTTCACCTTGTGTTCGAGGATCACGGTGACCATGTGAATCAGGCTCCGATCCCGTGCCCCGGGCCGCGGGACGCGCGGGGATCGCACCCGCTCGTGGCCCCGGATGCATGAACCTCGCGCCTTGCACCGGGGGCGGTGGGTTGCGGAGCCCGGCGAGGGCAGGGGCCGGTAGCCGGCAATCGGCGAATCCCCGCAACCATTATCCACGCTGTCACTGCTCGGTCGGCGGGGGAGTCGACGTGGTCCACTTCGATTTTAGTCCCGCCGTGGTCGTCCACATCGCTAGCGGCGTGGCCTTCGTGCTCCTCGGCCTACTCGTGGCCTGGGTCGGACGGGGGCGCCCAGACGGCTCCGGCGCCACCCGGATGGCGCCCGCGAACCGCGCGTTCGCGATTTTCGCAGGTGCGCACGGACTCACCCTCATTGCCATCTATGCCATCTACGTGGTGGATCTGCCACGCATGACCTATGCGTGGACGCTGGTGGTCCTCGAATTGGCCACCTTCGCGGGGCTCGTGCTCCTGGCACGGACATTCCCGGTTTCCCTTGGGCCCGGGAGTCGGCCCGCGATCCTCGTGGGCATTCTCGTCGGAAGCCTCGAATTCGCAGCCGGCCTTTCCGGCATCACGGGGGGTGAATCCGCCGGGGGCATCGCGGGCGTCTTCACGATCGGCCTTGTCCGAGGCGGCATGTGGGGCCTTGTCGCCATGCAGGCCATGCGATACCCGGGTGCGTCACCGTCGTTGCGGCGCGCACATGTGGCCGTTGCTGTCGCGCTCGTCCTTGAGCGGGCGTACGGTGCCGGGACGCGGCTCGCCGTCGCGGAACCTCCCACCGTTTCGTGGATCGTCATCGCGGCCGTCAACTTCGGGATCCCCATCATCATCGCATCGCTGTGGCTCTGGAGGGCATCGGCCGCGGGCGACCCCCGCACGGGACGCAACCTCGCCTTCATCACGTTGGGCATGGTCGTCCTTGCAATGGTCCTCGTCCCGATGGAACAGTTCAGCATCTACTGGATTGTGCTGGCCTTCGCCCGGATCTGTGCCGTCCTCATCCTCGCCCACGCCATCGTCCGCCATCAAATCCTCGGCATCGACGTGAAGGCGCGATGGACGATCAGCCGCGGCACCATCGCGGCCGTGTTCCTCGCGGTGTTCTTCATTGCCGGTGAAGCGGCCCAGCAGTTCTTCGGCGCCGCACTGGATTCCGCGTATCTCGGCATCGTTGCGGCGGGCATGCTCGTGTTTGCCCTTGCGCCACTGCAGCGGCTTGCGGACGGGTTGGCGGTCCGCGCCGTGCCTGTCGATAAAGGTGGCATGAAAACAGGCATGACCCCCGCGGAGGAAACCTTCGCCATGATCGCGCGGCGCCTGGCTGCGGACGGCGAAATCTCGGCCGACGATGAAATGACGTTGGCCCGCCTTGCGACCGAGTTGGGCCTATCACCGATGCGGACATTGGCCATCCGGCGGACCGTCGACGCCGAGTCCGGCGCATTGCCCGTCATCGAGACGGGCGCGGTCGGCCGCGAGTGATCGATCACCCGCCTTCGGCGTTCGCCGGCATGCATGGAACGCCCCGCGCGCTTCGTCCGGTGCGGGACGCTGGAACGGGTCGGCCGCGCCCGGGCGGGCAACATTACTTGACGCCGACACCGGCATGCGAAATCCTCG
>JBFILE010000267.1:0-5677 GCA_041599855.1 Thermoplasmatota archaeon | reverse complement strand
GGTCACGACCAGCGCGGCGGCGCCGATCGCGGCCCCGGCGACAGCGACGATGGCAGTTGCGGCATATGCGGTGGGTGAGGCGAAGATGCGCAGTGTGATGGCGGGCATCGGCGGCATCCAGCCGGGCGCGATGGCGAAGACGAGGAACGCGCCGAAAAGAATCCAGGCGGAGACCCCGGCCGCGAGGACCGGCGTTCCGGCCCAATGGGCGATGCGGGCGAGGACCACGTCGACGCCGGGTCGCTCGGGAAGGACGAGCGCGACCACGATGGCGACCGCCGCGAGGAGGGCTCCCATGGCAAGGAGGAGGAACCATACCCCGCCGGTGGCCCCGAATGGCCCGGGCACGCCGTTTCGGCGCGACAGGTAGGACAATGCGACGAATCCGCCGCTTGCAATGACGACGGCCAACGACCAGAGACGCGGCCGATCCAACGTTGCTACCCCCACGCATGCCCCTCTCCCGGGTCTCCTGTTTAACCGTTGCCCCGGTGCCCCGCTGCGGGGCGCCCTGCTTAAATGACGCGCGGGATGTCGCGGGTGCGTGTCCGTGCGATTCCTCCTCGTGGCCGCGGGAACCCCGCCCCGCCATCTCGCGGAACTGGTTGAGGCCGGGCCTTGGGACGTGGTCGTGGCCGTGGACGGCGGCGCGGATGCGCTCCTCGCCATCGGTCGCGTGCCCGACGTGATGATCGGTGACCTGGACAGTGCAGTCCCCGAGACAGTAGGCCACCTGAGAGTCGCGGGGGTTCCGATTCACCAGCACCCCGCGGCGAAGGACGATACGGACCTGGCCCTCGCCATCGATCATGCCATCAAGGCCGGCGCAACCGAGGTTGTCATGGCCGCCGCGACGGGGTCCCGCCTCGACCATTCCTTGGCAAACCTGCAGCTCCTCGTGCGGATCGCAGCCCGCAACGCCCGGGGCCGCCTTGAGGAGGACGGGTGGCGCGTGTGGGGCGTGTCCGCTGCGCACCCGCTCACGTGGGATGCGGAGCCGGGGGACCTCGTCAGCGTCCTGCCCTTGACGGACCCGGTGACGGGCCTCGACCAGACCGGGCTCGAGTGGCCACTGGCGGGGGCATCGATGCGCCCCGGCCACCCGTACGGCGTGTCGAACCGCGCCGTCGGAGGTCCCGTGTCCGTGAAGGTGACGGCGGGCGTCGCCGCCGTCATGACGCCGCTCAGATCGTGAGCGCCGTCGCGCGGAACACGTCGTCGGAGGCGCGCCACGGAATGCGGACGCCGCCTTCGCTGAGGGAACCGCTCACCTGGGACCATCCGAGGATCGCATCCACGGTGGTTCCTCCCTCGAACACGACGTGGATGAGGGATCCGTCGGGCGCGAAGGTGTCGAAGGTGCGCGGGAACACGAAGCTCACCACGTCACCGAGGACGTGGATGGCGACGGGCACGTCGTAGTCGCAGGTGGCGCCGATGCACAGTTCGGAGCGGTCCGTGCGACCCTGCACATCGACGCGCTCGGGCGCGCCGTTGACGAGGGCGAGCGCGCTGAAGCTGAACCCGTACCGTTGCGACGACGAGATCCCGTCGACGGCGGCACAGCGGAGGCCGCGGTGGGTGCCGTCGTCAAGGAGGACGCGTCCGATGACGGAGTCTTCATCGGCTTCGATGGTGGTCAGGGTCAGGTCGGCTTCCGGTGGCGCGCACATGTCGCGGACGAGTGCGTCCACCGGGACGCTGGCGATCGACAGCTGGACGTCGCCACGGGGGTCCGTGACGGATAGTGAGGTTACGGCGGCCGTACCCGGGGCAACGAGGACGATCGCGAAGCTCACCGCTAGGAGAATGGGTTTCAGATGACTCACAGGGCAACACTCCCGTGATACCGTTTATCAAGGAGACGAAATAGCTTGTGGTCCGCTGTCTGGTTGGACAGCCCCCTGAGGGACTGGAAGGGGAGTTCGCGGCCATTTCACGCGATGGTGGCGAGCCGCCCGCAACTCGGGGCCTTCACGTGGGCTCACCCTCACCCGGGGGCCGTGACGCCAGGGTCCGCTTGGAGCCGTTCACAACGACTGCACGAGGAGATCCACGTCGGTCACGGCCTCCGCACCCAGGCGGATCCCGAGCCCCGGGTGCGAGAATCCATCGATGGAGAACGGACTTTCGACAAGCACGGCGACGGTGCTGACCTGCGTCGGGAAGAGGATCGCATCCCGCGAGCGCAGGTAGCGCCCGAAGGAACAGGCATCTGCCCATCGCAGGTCGATCGCCTCGTTCCCGGAGTACGTCTCGACCGCCAGAACACCGGTGCGCGGGTCGAAGTCGCGAAGCACGACGACGTTCGGCCAGTTGCCACCCTGGGGACGCACCGTGAAGGTGCTGCCGCGACTGTTCGAGGCTTCGCATGCCTGCACCACCTCGGCCGTCGAGGATTGACCCACGCTGTGCGGCCAAGGGGCAGGCGCATTCGTGCACGTGTTCCGCTCTGCGTCGAAATCCTCGGGATCCTGGGGATTGCATACGCTGTTCAGGTGCGTGTCCCGGTTCACGTCCTTCCAGAGGAAGACGTGCCCCTCGAAGTACAGGTATTGTCCCGCGCTTCGGTTTCCGTGGAGCACGCCGCCCACGAGGTCGGGCTCGAAGCGGTACGCGATCTCGGCAAGGGATTTGAACGCGGCGTGGTGCGAGGTGACATCCGCGTACAGGTGGTGGCTGTCCTCGTACCCGACGTAGGTGTTGTACGACCCGAGGGCGTCGCCGACGCCGCCGTACTGGGCGTGGCCGTTGAAGTCGTCAAGGGAATGATTGGGTTCCTTCGCGTGCCGCGGCTCCACCAGGTCCTCCGCGGTATCCCGCGCATCGTTGGCCGTGGCCTGCGGTTCCGAGACTGCCGCCGTGGCTTCGTCGACCACCACTTCCGCCTCATCGCGCGCATCGTCCACCGGTTTGCGCGCCTCGCCCACGGCCTCGTTGATGGCGGCCACGATCGGCGTGGTACCTCCGTCCTGCACGGCACGCACCATCGCGTTCGCGCCGAGGTACAGGGCTTCCACGTCTGGACTCACGGCTTCGTACGCATCCACATCGATCAGCGCGCCCGGCGTATCCAGGTCGTATTCGAGTTCCGTGCCGACCTCAAGCTGGACGTCCGCGGCAACGACGGCGTAGATGCGCGTCAAGACCGGGGAGTCCCCTGCGAAGGCTGCGGGCCCGTACCACCCGGGGTCGGCCGCGTCATTCGTGTGATCTTCGAGGATGCCGTCGGTGCGGGATTGGGCGCCCGCGCGCCCCGCGTTCAGCGGCGACGGCACGAGGAACTGGACCATGTTCAAGGTCGCACCGCTTGCGCGTCCGCGCCACACGAACTCGTCCTCCGGACACCCTTGACAGCGGTCATCGATCACGCCGTCGCCGTCCAGGTCGAGCCATTCCCCGTACCACGCGCTCGCGGCCAGTTGACCGGGGAGGAGGAGATCGCTTCGGCCCGTGACGTCAGCCGCAAAGGCCCCGGGGAAGATGTGGGGACCGACCTGCCCGGTGTTCGCGGTCCGGTGGCCGTTCCCAAGGCGGGCATCGAGGAAGCGCCCGCCATCCCCGGGCACCGCGCCCGGCTCCGTGACGGCGTTCGCGCGACCATCCAGGATGTGGCCACCACGGCGGACGACCTGGGAATCGGGCTCGTGGGTGATCCCCGTGGACGGTGTCATGCCCGTCTGATGGACGCTCCAGTGGACCGCGGACGCAAGGGGCGCCGCGAGGGTCAGGATGGCGACGGCGAAGAGGGCCACGCCGATGCGGGTGCGGGTGCGGCGTCCGGCCGACCTGGTGCGCCGGTCGGATCCGTCGCGGGACCGAGCGCCGGGTCGACCGCGGATGGACTGGGGGGCATGCGACATGGGGGAGCCTCGCCTCAAAAGGGACCATGGCACGGGATAGGGTTTTCCCCGACCAGGCGGGTGACGACCGACGTTCACGCCGGACCGCGGGGCCCGGTCCGGGTCGGGTGCATCGCCGCGCGCACCGTTCGCACAGTCGCGCCATTCACCCTAAATAGCGCCATCCGCATCCCGAAGCCATGGCTGATCGCCCGGATGCCACCGCCCGCCCCGAATACGACGTGATCGTCGCCGGTGGCGGCCCCGGCGGGTCCACCACCGCATCCTTCCTCGCCCGCGAAGGCACCCGAGTGCTCCTCCTCGACAAGGCCACCTTCCCCCGGGACAAGCCGTGCGGGGACGCCATCTCCGGGAAGAGCGCGACCGTGCTCCGCGAACTCGGCATCGACCACCTCGTCGAGAAGGCGGACCACATCGTGGCCCTTGGCGTCCTGTTCTCGAGCCCGGAAGGCCGCACGGTGCAGATCCCGTTCCCGAAGGACGTGGACCCGGAAGGCATCAAGAACAGCAAGATGTACAACTACGTGACCCCGGGCTACGTGGCCCGGCGCGAAGTGTACGACAACGTCCTCTTCCAGAACGCGAAGGCGCAGAAGTCCGTGGACACCATCGAGGACTTCACCGTCACCGACCTCCTCTGGAATGAGGCGCGGGACACGGTCGTCGGCGTCACCGGAAAGGACGCCGCCGGCACCCAGCAGGAATTCCGCGCAAGGGTCGTCGTCGGCGCCGACGGAGCCATGTCCACCGTGGCACAGAAGACGGGCGCATTCGAGCGCGACCCCGAGCACTGGGTGGGCGCGTACCGCTCGTACTTCACCGGCGTCAAGGGGATGACGGACGACATCGAGATCCACTTCGTGGACGACGTCCTCCCCGGCTACTTCTGGATCTTCCCCCTCGACAACGGCCTCGCGAACGTGGGGATCGGCGTCCTGGAATCGGAGGTGAAGCGCCTCAAGGGAACGCCTCGCGAGATCAACATGCGCAAGAGCATGTACAAGCTCATCGCGGAGCACCCCATGTTCAAGGACCGGTTCACGGGCGCCGTCGAGGACCCCGCAAGCCGCAAGGGATGGCTCCTCCCCATGGGCTCCAAGCACCGCCCCATGGCCGGGAACGGCTGGGTCCTCATCGGGGACGCCGCCGCCCTCATCGACCCGTTCAGCGGGGAAGGCATCGGGAACGCCATGGTCAGCGGCCGACTCGCGGCGAAGACCATCACCGAGGCGCTCGCGAAAGGCGATGTCTCCAAGGGCGCTCTCATGCCATTCGAGCATGCCGTCCGCGCCGAGTTGGACGAAGAGCTCCAGATGAGCTGGAAACTCCAGAAGCTCGGGCGCTACAAGTGGCTGCTCAACTACGTCATCCGACGGGCGTCCAAGAGCGAGCACGTGCGGCGGACCATCAGCGACATGCTGGCGGACCGCGAGAAGGAGAAGGACTTCGAGAGCGTGTGGTTCTACGTGAAACTGGCGTTCAAGTGAGGGGCCCGTCGGCCGCCGCCTTCCTGCGGCATCGGGGCGCGGCGTCCGCGACGCATCGTATGCCGAATCCGCGCCCATCCGCCGACAACGCCAAGTGATCCCACGTGCGTCCCACCCGCGGAGGCACCATCACTTGAGGCTTCATCTCGTACTCGCAGTCGCCCTGCTCTTCCCCGCGGGAATCGCCGGCGCCATCACATCCTGGGACGCCCCGGACGGCGACCACACATTCATCGCGACCGACTGGGGCTTCGTGCGGTCCGACTACGTCCCACCTGTTGAAGGCACCCATGCCATCTTTTTCATGGAAGGCTACATGGGCGCGTC
>JBFILE010000266.1:0-5686 GCA_041599855.1 Thermoplasmatota archaeon | reverse complement strand
CGAGCGACAACATCATCATGGTCACAAGGGAAACAGTGAGCGGGATTCTCAAATGTGGGGCCTCCTGTTGGGCTCGGGCGGGTTCAGCATTCTGGATGACATGCTTTGCTGTCGAAGGGGGGTCCGTTGGAGCGGCGGTTGCCGATTGCGGAAGCGGCTTGCGGCGGGGGGGGGTTGCGGAAGCGGCCTGCGGAAGCGTTTGCGGAAGCGGCCTGCGGAAGCGGAAGCGGAAGCGGAAGGGGGTGCGGGAGCGTGAGCGTGAGGGGGAGCGTATGCGTTGGCGGAAGCGGAAGCGGCCTGCGGAAGCGTTTGCGGAAGCGGAAGGGGGTGCGGGAGCGTGAGCGTGAGGGGGAGCGTATGCGTTGGCGGAAGCGGAAGCGGCGTGCGGATGCGTTGGCGGAAGCGGCGGCGGCATGAGGGGGGCGTTGCCGGCTGTGTGGGAATGTTCATTGGCCCGTCGCGGTCGGCAGAGGTGGTGGTGGTGGTGGTGGTGGTGGTGGTGCTGGTGGTGGCGATGCTGGTGGTGGAAGCTGTGATGGTGTCCCGGTGCTGAATTCCGGGAACGGGGCATTCAAGGATCTGCGCGTCGTCGGGAGATCCGATGCCCGAGTTGCCGGACGTTGTCGTGTACGTGGAGGCCATCGCCCGGCACATCGGCGGCCACGTGGTGCAACGGGTGCGCGTGAAGAGCCCGTTCCTCGTGCGCACCTTCGATCCCCGCGTGAGCGCCGTGGAAGGGTTGCGGGTCGACGGCGTGCGGCGGCTGGGCAAACGCATCGTGATCGTCCTGGAGGGCGGGATCCTCGTGGTCATCCACCCCATGATCGCGGGCCGGTTCCAATGGAAGGTCCGGGATGCGACGACCGGCGAAGCGGCGAAGATCGGCGGAAAGAACAATCTCGCGGCATTCGATTTCGAGCATGGGACCCTGCTGCTCACCGAGGCATCGTCGAAGCAGCGCGCGAGCCTCCATGTGCTGCGTGGCGAGGACGGCCTTGCGGCCCTCGATCGGGGCGGCATCGAGCCCCTTGACGCGGAACGGGATGCCTTCGTCGCGGCGTTGACCCGGGGGAACCACACCCTGAAGCGGGCCCTCACGGACCCCCGGTACCTGAGCGGCATCGGGAACGCGTACTCGGACGAGATCCTCCACCGGGCCCGATTGAGTCCCGTGAAGCTGACGAGCCGCGTCACCGACGAGGAGTGGACGCGGCTCTTCGAGGCGACGCGCACCATTCTTGCCGAGTGGACGGACCGGTTGCGCAAGGAGGTGGGCGACGGATTCCCGAAGAAGGTGACCGCGTTCCGCAAGGAGATGGCGGTCCACGGGAAGTACGGGGAACCGTGCCCCGAATGCGGGACCCTTGTCCAGCGGATCGTGCGGGCTGCGGCCGGGAACGAGGTGAACTATTGTCCGCGCTGCCAGACCGGGGGCAAGCTCCTCGCGGATCGGGCCCTGTCGCGTCTCCTGAACAAGGACTGGCCGAAGACCATCGAGGAGTTGGAGGACCAGCAGCCGGAATCGGGCGGGGTCGGCGGCGCCTGACGGTTCACCGATCCGTAGTGAACAGTCAAGTGCCCTCGGTGCCTATCGACGCCTCATGCACCGCGCCCGCCGCATGGCCATCGCCATCCTGCTCATCGCCGTCCCCCTCGCGGGATGCATCACGCCCGTGGACGACGCCCTCGATGCCATGGCGGACGAATCCCCCGTGTCCGAGGTCGTCACGTACGCGCTCCCGGACGTGATCACGGCCCTCGACCCGTTGGCGACGCTCGACCTGGGCGCAGGCGGAACCGGCATCTGGCTCGACGAGGACCGGAGCCTCCTCTACTCCGCAAACCACGGGAACGGCGTCACCATCGTGGACGTCTCGAACCCCGCGGACCCGGTCCAGATCGGCCACGTGGGCGACATCTACGCCCGCGACGTGGACATGCTCGTCGTGGGGGACCGCGTCCTCGTCCTGGCGGCGGGCGCCTCGGAAGGCATGCACATCATCGACGCGACAAACGCGTCCGCCCCCGTTCTCGTTGCCACGTCCGCAGCTTATTCCGTGCACAACGTGGCCAGCATCCCCGGCACGACCCTCGTCTACAACTCCGACGGCGGCCCCATGCTCCCCGGCGAACGCCGCATCACCGTCATCGACGTCGCGGACCCCGAGAACCCCATCTGGTACGAGATCCCCATCCCCGACATGGTGAACGGGATTCCGATCCAGTCGAACGGGTGCCACGACATCACGGTCCGCGTGGACCTCGGCCGCGCCTACTGCGGCGGCGGCGGAAACTTCTACGCAGCCGGCGGCGGCGAGACCTTCATCTGGGACATCTCCGAGGACCCCCTGAAGCCCAGGTGGATCGGCGTCATCGACAACCCCAGCATCATGTACCACCACCAGGCCCTCCCGACGGAGGACGGGAACCTCCTCCTCATCAACGACGAATTCATCGCCCCGAACTGCCGGAGCGCGAACGTCGCCGGCACGTCCGTCGGCCAGACCACCGCCGCCATGTGGGTCTACGACATCTCGGACCCCGCGAGGCCGGAACTCGTGAGCTGGGTGCAACCCCAGGGTGACGGGACGGAAGCGAACTGCGGCAGCCACTTCGGCGACCTCATCGATGGCACGAGCGTCATCGTGTGGGGATGGTACCAGGGTGGCACCCTCCTCATCGACCTCGCCGACCCCGCGAACCCGGTCATCCTTGACCGCCAAGGCGGGTCCAGCACGTGGGACGCGCGCTACATGAACGGCGTCGTGTACGGAAGCGCCGGGACCCTCGAAGTGTACACGCTCGTCTGAGTCGCATGGAACGGCGCCGGGCGGGCACGCACGCCGCGACGGGCGCGTTCGACCGGAACTCCGCCCCGGCCCCCGCCCACCGCATCCGGCAGCGCGCCGGGCGCCCCCCACGGGCGTGGGCTCAAGCCCGCCCACGGACGACCGCGAACACGCCCGCGGCATCGACGAGCACGATGAGGGCCGCGACCGCCGCGAGGAATCCGTTCGACCCCTCAAGGGCAACCTGCGCCACCATGATGGAGGCGACGGCACTCAGGATGGCTCCGAGGGCGGCGGTCCACGCGAGGGCGCGCGGGAACGCCCGGGCGCGCCCGGCTGCCGCAAGCGCCAGTCCGCCCCCCGTGCCGATGCCGCTGAGGGCAGTCACGAAGAGGGCGCCGGCGAAGTGGGCGAGGGCGACCCAGCCCTCGGTCGAGCGGTCCATGGTTCCGGTGATCACGAGGCCCGCCGCGAAGACGAGGGCGGCGAGGCCGAGGAAGACGAGGCCGCGAGCGGCCATGACGATGCGGGGCATCACAAGGCGGCCGAGGGAGCGCGCGTGACGTGAGGGTTGTGACTTGGTTGGGAAACAACCCACTCGGCCCGGCGCGGCCGGGCGGGACGAACCGTGTCCGCCGTGCAGGCGCGCCTCCCCTCAAGATGGTTCATCGGGCAATCAGGACCTCGGCGCGGGCCTGCTGCGGATACCGGGCAGTGGATTGATTGGATGCCTCACCGTTCAACCCCGATTCCAATGGTGAAGGCGAGGCACCATCATCTTGGTACGCCCATGACCGTGCAGGCGACCGGCAGCGCCCTGCTTGGCCGGCTCTCCGGGGACATGCGGCGATGGAATCCAGGCCAAGGTCGAATGGTTCAAGTTGCCCTCCAACCTTCGGAGGGACAGCCTTTGCAACCAAAGGTGCGATACGGGTAGTGAGGCCCATGCGCATTCTCCAGATTGCAACAGTCGGCGAGGACATCGACCCCATCATGGTCGGCGTCCGCGAATACCCGGTGTCGAGGTTGATCCTCATCCACACCCCCGACTTCAAGGGCCAGGCGCAACACGTGCGCAAGCTCCTGGAACCCCTTCGCCTCGACGTGGACATCCACGAGGTCAACGGGGATGTCATGCTCGGCGTCCTGCGTCTCGTCAGCACCTTCGCCGGGGAAGCCGGCGGCCAGTACGATGACGTGTACATCAACGTGGCCGCAGGCACCCGCATGACCGGATGCGCCGCAACTGCCGCGGCCTTTGTCAATGGCGTGAAGGCGTTCGGGGTGATGGAGGGACGCTGCTTCATGCTCCCCGTCCTGAAGTTCTCGTACCAGGAACTCATCAGTGACGCGAAACTCGAGATCCTCCGCGCCATCGACAAGGCGGGCGGCAGCGTGGAAAGCCTGCAGGTCCTGGCGGACGTGAGCGGCGTGGACAAATCCCTCCTCTCGTACCATCTGCGTGGAGGCCGCGAGAGCCGCGGCCTCGAAGACCTCGGCCTTGTCGAGATCGACCGGGGCACCCGCGGGCGCCTCGCCATCGCGATGACGCCCATGGCGAACCTGCTCATCGGCGGCTACTCGGGTGAAGAACCGGTCAAGCCGAAGGCGGGATGATCCCTTGGCCGACAAGGTGTGTCCGCGGTGCCACCGGACATTCACGGACGCCGCCTTCGAGAACCACTACCGCAAGGCCCACGGCCGCGCGCCGCCCATGGATCCCCGCAGGAAGGGGATGATCGCCGTCGGCATCCTGGGCGTCCTCGCCTTCGGCGTGGTCCTTGCGGTCGTGGGCGGCGTCTTCGACGACCCGCCACCGGATGTGGCGTTCCACCTTGCCGAATCCCCCCGCATGGGCCGTGATGACGCACCCGTGAAACTCGTGGCGTTCGAAAGCCCGCAATGCCCGGCATGCAAGCTCTTCCACGTGCCCCGGGGCGGACCGAGCACGCTGGATTCGATCATCACCAACTACGTGAACCCCGGCAAGGTCCAGTACGTCGAGAAGACGTTCTTCATCGGCGAACCCTGGGAGGAGCGCGGTGCCGCCGCGCAGAAGTGCTCGTGGCACGAGTCGCCGACCGCATTCTTCAACCTCACCGAGCGGCTCTACCGCGAAGCCCAGGACCAGTACTTCGGGAGCCTCCCCGATTCCTTCCTGCGGAGTCATGCGCAACAGGAAGGAATCGACGCGGACGCATACATGGGCTGCGTGAACGCGAACCGCTACGAAAGCGAAACCGAGCGGGACGTGCGGGACGGATACCAGGCCGGCGTCGGCGGTACCCCCACCTTCTTCGTGGTTGCGCCTGACGGAACCCTGACCCAGATCGTGGGCCCCCAGAGCTACGGCACCTTCCGCAACGCCATCGAAGAGGCCCTCGCGAAGGGGGCCGGGGCCTGAAGGGGACGGGGACGGGGAGGCATCCGCGCAATGGCATGGCACTCGGCTCAGCGCGGGGAGACGGGCCGGGGGATGGCGCCGCCCATGCCGGTTCACCGCACCCATGGTACGCCGACCTCAGGGTCCTCTCCGCCGCCGTCCTGTTCCTCATCCTGATCCTCGCCTATTCCGGGCGCATCGTCGGCACGGCGCGCCCCGTCGCGGCCGCCCCGTTCCCCACGGAGGTCGCCTTTCCCGTGGCGTTCATCGCCGGGGTCCTCGCCCTCCTCAGCCCCTGCAGCGGAGCCATCCTCCCCGCCTTCTTCGCCTATTCCTTCCGATCCCCGGGCAAGATCCTGCGCCAGACGTACGTGTTCTACCTCGGCCTCAGCCTCGTCTTCGTGCCCCTCGGGTTCGCATCCAGCCTCCTTGCGGGTGTCATCCTCGTCCACGCGGACCTCATCTACACCATCGGCGGCGTCGTCCTCATCACCCTCGGTGTCGGAACAATCCT
>JBFILE010000265.1:0-5700 GCA_041599855.1 Thermoplasmatota archaeon | reverse complement strand
CGGGCGACGCGCGCCATGCGGAGTCACCCAACAGGTGGAACTCGTGGAGGGTGTGGCGAATCCCGTTCCGCCCGCAGCACGCCCGGCGCGCGAGCCCGTCCGCAGCGGCTGCCGGCGGGCCGTGGCCGTGGCAGGGGCGGCAGGGAGCACCGCCAGCTCGCCACCACCGGCCGGCCACCACGTCGCTGCGATCACCACGTGATCGTTGCGCTCTCGATGACGACCGGGACCACGGGGCGGTCGCCCGCGGCCGTCTGCACGTTGTTGATCTCAAGGGCCACGGCGAGGCTGTCCTCATCCGCGGCCTTCCCGAAGATCGCATGCTTGGCATCAAGCCACGGCGTGGCGGCGGCGGTGATGAAGAACTGGGATCCGCCCGTGCGGGGCTGGCCCGTGTTCGCCATCGAGAGGATGCCGGGCACGTCATGGACGAGACCGAGCTCTTCGCAGTCGGCCGGGTGCGCGTTGCTGATGGTGCCGTCTGCGCAGTAGAATTCGTCTACGATGGTGTATCCGGGCCCGCCCGTTCCCCAGCGCGCCTGCTGGGTGTCGTCCTTCGTGAGGGGGTCTCCAGCCTGGTTCATGAAGTCCTTGATGACGCGGTGGAACTTGATGCCGTCATAGTATCCGCTCTCGGTGAGGTTCACGATGTTCTGCGTGGTGACCGGGGCCTTGTCGCAGTACAGGGTGAACCGCATGACGCCCATGCTCGTGGTCATGACCCATGTGGGGGCCGTGCCGTTGGTGCCGGGGGTGGTCGTGCTCACACACAGGCGGGCATCCGCGCCCATGGCCGGCGTTTCATCACCGCCGCCCGGCATGCCATCGTTGCCTCCGGCCGTGTCGCCGTCGCCTTCGGGTTTTTCAAGGCATCCGGCAAGGAAACCGCTTGACAGCATGAGTGCAACAAGGATCGGTAGGGATCGCATGGGCGCGGCGACATACGCGATTCATGATGAAGGTTGGGGAAATCGTCCGCCCCCTCATCGCGGGGCATCGGGGCTGTCGCGGATGAAGCGCTTGGCGCCGGGCATGCGGGTACGCGGGTGCTCGCGGGCGTCGTCGGGATCCTCGCGGAAGCCGTGGGAGCGCAGGACCGATTCACTGCCGGCGTTGCCTTCCCGCACGTTCGCGACGAAGCGCTCGATGCCGAACACGTTGGTTCCGATCGCAAGGACGCATCGGATCGCATCCTTCGCGTAGCCGCGGCGGCGGTGCGCGGCTGTGATCCAGTATCCGATCTCCGCGCGGCCGGAAACGGGCTCGATGTCGCGGAGGTCGATGATGCCGACGAAGTCGCCGGTCGCCCGTGCGCGGATGGCGAAGACGTGGGCCCATCCGGTGGCCTTGGCTGCGTCCACTTCGCGAAGGAACGCGTCGGCGTGCGCACGCGTGTAGGGGTAGGGGACGGTGGTCCATCGGGACAGTTCGGGGTCGTCGGCCGCAGCTGCGAGTTCGTCGAGATCGGACGCGGCGAGCGCCCGCAGGATGACGCGGTCGCCTTCGAGGTACGGATGGAATCGCGCGTCCGTTTCAGTACCCGGTCGGACTGCCACGCGTCACGCCCCGGCATCCGTTGCACGGTCAGCTGCGAGCACGAACATGGAGTCCTCGATGGTGGATTCGCTCGCACCGCCTGCAACGAAGAGCCGGCCCTGCCATGCGGCGACACCGGCTCCGTGGCGGGGGTCCGGCAACCGGGGGCCATCCACCCAGGCGTCACGCGACGGGTCGTAGACGTTCACGTCGTCGTACACCGTGAATGTTCCTTCGATGCGTTCGCCGCCGACGAGGATGATGCGGCCGTCGAGGACCGCGGCCCCTTGCCCGCCGCGGCCGAGGGGTACGGGGGCTCCTTCGCTCCAGGTGTCGTTTGCGACATCGAGGATGGCGGTGGCTTCAAGGTCGTCCCAGGCGCCGGATTCGCGGACGCGGCCGGCAATCGCGTACACCTTGCCGTCGAGGGGAACCACGTTGAGGTGGTCGCGGAGGATGGGGAGGTCGCGGGCGTTCGTCCACGCGCCGGTTTCCGGATCGTAGACATCGACGGCAGCCGTGTAGGTCGATGCTCCGAGTCCGCCCATGATGAGGACGCGGCCGTCGACCACGGCGGCGCCTCCGCCTCCGCGGGCTTCCGGGAGGTCCGCGATGCGCACCCACTCGGAGGCGGCTTCGTCGAGCCGGAAGGCGAGGGACGTGCGCGGCCACCCTTCGGGCCCGGCTCCCGCAATCACGGTGCCGGGGTAGAAGGCGGTCGTGAGGAAGCCGCCGAACACGTGGAGCGCGCCGTCGACGAATGCGGCATGGGTGTGGTGGATGGGGATGGGGTAGGGCGGGAGTTCGGACCATGTGTCGCGGCTCGCATCGAACACGAGGACGCGGGAGGATCCGCCGCCCGCCTCGGACCATCCACCGACGAAGAAGATGCGGCCGGCGTCGTCCTGGGCGACGGCGACCTCGGCCACGATGGCGGGCGTGGTGGCCGCGAGGGACGACCATGCCCACGTCGGGTCTGTTGCGTCGGCGCCCGTTGGCGTCGGTTCGGCCGCGGGCGGGGCGATCGGGCTCACGCATCCGGTGAGGACTGCCGCGAGTGCCACAAGCAGGACGGGTGTCCGGACGTCGCGCGGGGGGGCCATGGGGCGGCGGAGGCACGGTCAGGGTTCATAGGGATTCCTGTCCTCGGCACCCCCGGTCGGTGGGGGCAAGGTGCCAGCCCGGAGCGTTGTCGGACGCTCCCACGAATCCGAGGGCGGGTGCTCCGATTCCCATCTACGCGACAACCCTCAGACCCGCCGACCCACGCCGAATCTTTTGGGTCCGGAGGGCAGGTGGGGGCCGGCGTGTTCATCCAGGCCGGCGGGTCGACCCATCGGATCCGGCGCTTTCAAATCGGAGGCGCGTTCGCCCGACGTGGATGATGTCCCCGTCGGCAAGCGGAGTCGCGACGCCCTTTGGCAACGCCGCACCGTTCAGGGCCGTTCCATTGTGGCTCGTGGGCAGGTCCGTGATCGAGTATCCCTCGACGCCCTCCGCGATGAGGGCGTGATCGCGACTGACGAATGGGTCGTCGAGCACGGCAAGGGGCAGTCTTCGTGCCCGCCCGAGGACCCATTCGCGGACACCGTCCACGGGGGAGAGGTCGAGGGTCCGTTCTTCGCCGTACTCGGGTTCGATCCGGACGAGGCGGGGGGCCGGCTCGGTCATGGCCGCTCCCTGCCGGTCGAAGGGCGTTTCGCATGGGCTGCGTGCTGGTGCCAACCTCGATGGCTTCGCAAGGAATCCGGCACCGGCTCCAAGGGCCATAAGAACGCGCAGCCAATCGGGTGCGGCCGAATCATGGACCGACGGGAACGCGGATGCTGGATTCCTTCCGGTCCGACCTTGCACCGCACGCACGCATGTCGCTTCAGGCACCGGCGAGAGCCAGGGCACCCGCCCCGACCATGACGGGCCATGCGAGATGACGGCCCCGGGACGCGCCGAGGATGATCACGCCTCCGATGATCAGGGTTACGCCGACAACGCGGATGGTGGCGGCGGGGCCGGAGTCGACCGCGAGGAGGACGGCGGCGAGTCCGATGAGCGCGACCGTCGTAAGGTGCCACGCGAACCGCAGGGTCCGTTTCGTGAAGGTGTCGCTGCCGGAGATCCGCGGCAGGTCGCCTCGACGCAGGAGTCGGCGGATGATGAAGCGCTCGCCGAGGTAGGAATGGGCGAGGGCGATGGCGGTGGCGAGCGCGGCGGCTGTGATGATGAAACCATTGGGCATGCTACGTCCTCGACTGTGTCCAGCACAGTTGATGCGGAAGGAATGCGATGAGCGTTTCGTGAGCCCGCGAAAAGCGGGTGTGCGAAGGCACACTCCGGAGCCTGCATCGGGTCGTGTTCCGGTGGCGGATGCCGCGGTGCGGCGTTCGTTTGCGGATGTGGCGAGGGAATCGCGGGCGTTTTCCGCGGAGGTGGGGCGGTTCCTCGATGAGCATTCGGCGGAGGAGGTGCGGGCGTGGATGCAGGGGTGCATTGCCGGTGCGCGCCCGACCCTTGGGCCGTGGTGCCTGGAGATCCTGTTCCTGCTTGCGTATCACCGGGAGCTCCGGTTCGGGGAACTTTCGGAGAACCTGGAGGGGATCAGTTCGCGGACGTTGACGGACAAGCTCGCGCAGCTTGCGGAGCATGGGTTCGTGGACAAGCAGGTGGATCTGGACGGGTCGCATGTGCGCATCCGCTATTCGTTGACGAAGCGGGGCCTGCAGGCTGCGGTGCTTGCGGGCCCGTTCATGAGTGCGATGAATGCGGCGGGTGGGTTCGAGGAGCCGGTGGAAACGGAGCCGGCCGAGCCGTCGGATTCAGCGAAGCCTCCGGGGACGTGATGGGCCCGTAGGACGTCTTCGCGGGATCGGATGGGCCGGATGCCTGCAGCGCAGGCGATCGGGGCGGTTCGGTTACCCGACGACCTTCTCCCACTTCTTGAGCTTCAGCACCTTGCTGAGCGAGGATCCGCGCTCGATCTCTGCGCGGAGCCGGTCCTCCTGCTCCTTCACATCGACTGCTCGGTTCGCGATCTCCTGCGCGCGTTCCCGGGGCACGACGCAGACGCCGTTGTCGTCCGCGATGACCCAGTCGCCGGTGCGGACGCGTTGGCCGCCGGCCGTGATCTCGGTGCCGATTTCGCCGAAGCCCTTGGGGTCGCCGGCGTTGGGGCGGAACACCCGGGCCCAAGCGGGGAATCCGATGCGGCGGATCTCGTCCACGTCGCGGATGGCGCCGTCGATGATGACGCCGGCGACGCCGTTCACCTTGCAGGTGTGGCTTGCGAGTTCGCCCCAAACGGCCTTGGTGGTGCCGTCCACCTTGATGACGAGCATGGTGCCGGGTTCGCATTCGTCGATGGCTTGCACGGGTTTCGCCCAGTCGCCGTCCATGGCGTGGACGGTGAGGGCGGGGCCGCATGCCTTGACGCCTTGTTGTTGGGGGAGGATGTCGG
Organism: Thermoplasmatota archaeon; assembly: GCA_041599855.1. Lineage (GTDB taxonomy): Archaea > Thermoplasmatota > SW-10-69-26 > JACQPN01 > JAJPHT01 > JBFILE01. Next base: position 713 of record JBFILE010000265.1, on the reverse strand, counting down.
TCATGCATCCTTCGCGGTGCATGGCGTCGCTCACGTTCGGCGTGGATGCGATGGTGAAGGCTTTCCGGAGTTCGCTTGCGCCGAACTTCTTCATGCCGGCGCTTTCGACGACCTTGATTTCGTCGACGGCCTTGCGGAGGTTGCGGGCCGCGGCGGTCGCATCCTGTGCCTTGGTGATGGCGCCGCCGACGATGAGGATGTCTGCGCCGGCTTCGATGAGGGGTGCGAGGGTTTCGCTCGTGAGGCCGCCTGCGACGGCAATCCGGAGACTGGTCGCGGCGCGCACGGCCTTCACGGTCTCGACGGGGCTTTTGCCGAGCATCTGTTCGTCGATGCCGACGTGGAGGCCGATCATGTGGGCGCCGAGGGCTTCGGCTTCGCGGGCGCGTTTCGGTTTGTCGGCGACTGCGATGAGGTCAACGCAGATTTCGCCGCCGTATTTGCGGGCGGCGTCGACGGCTTCGCGGATGGTGCCGTCGTCTGCGGCGCCGAGGATGGTGACGATGGAGGCGCCGGCCTTGATGGCGATTTCGGCTTCGAGGCCGCCGGTGTCCATGACTTTCATGTCGGCCACGATTTTTGAATCGGGGAATGCCTTCTTGAGGTCCCGCACGGCGTTGAGGCCTTCGCTCTTGATGAGGGGGGTTCCGGCTTCGATCCAGTCGACGCCGCCGGCGACAGCTTCGCGCCCGATCTCGAGGGCGCGGTGGATG
>JBFILE010000264.1:0-5700 GCA_041599855.1 Thermoplasmatota archaeon | reverse complement strand
GGCGTGGCCAAGGTCCTTCAAAGTTCGATATGCACGACGCGCTTCCAGCATCTCATCGAGGAGCGCGGCGCTCATCTTCAAGGGCCGGACCCCGCATTCGAGGTCCTTGCCACACCGGCAAGCCTGGCGCAGATCCTCGGGAATCTCGTCTTGAACGCCGTGAAGCACAATCCGGGCCCGAACGCAACGGTCCATGTACGCGCGGGGCCTGCGAAGAACCCGCAATTCCTGGAGGTGGTCATCACGGACAATGGTCCCGGATTCCCGCCCGCCCTGCTGGCCGGATTCGAGACCTCGGGCGACACGACCCGGGGCGGTGGCTTCGGCCTTGCCATCGCAAGGCGCGCCGTGCATCACCTGGGGGGACGGTTGTGGCTCGCGAATCCCCCCGAAGGCGGCGCCGCCGTGCACTTCACGTTGCGTCAGCCCACGCAGTGATCACTCCCCGGACGACATGCTGCTCCGGACGCATCGCCGGACGCCGGCGACCGGTTTGCGCACGAACGATCCGGATCATTCGCCCCGGGACACATCCACCCGGTCCAGGACCGGGATCAGGATGCCGGCCGCAGCGAGGTGCATGACGACGAGGGACTGGACCCCGGCAGGTGTCATTCCCGGCACCGCGTGTTCAGCCACAGGGCGAGGTCGGGAATCATGTTGACGGCCAGGGCCGCCAAGCTGACGGGCAGCCACTGACCCACGCGCCCGCGGCGGCGGAGGACCGGGATCGCGAGGATGACGACATCAAGGACGACTGCCACCGCGGCGGTGAGGAGGAGCCGCCGCGACGACCCGAAGCGATCGACCTCGAATGACCAGAACGCCCGGGGAGGCAGACGCGGCGGGAGTCGGCAGGCCAAGATTTCGGGTGATCGCGCCCAAGTGGGCGGCGGGGGCGGGACCGTACAGATTCCGCCACACGCGCCCGCCCGTGGCCGACATTCCCCCCAATGTCCGCTGGTGCGGCAATGTGGAGGCGGGCTCCGGCCCCTTCCGCCGGGGCGACCGCCCGGCGCCAACAGGGATTTAGCCCCTCGGCCGAATGCCCGGGCGAACCCATGCGGACCCTTCCATGCCTGTCGCTTGTGGCCCTCCTCCTCGCGCCCGCATTCGCCGGCTGCTTCGGGGGCGCCGCGCCGGGACCCGGACCGACGGAAGCCGCCGATGACCTCGCTCCGCCCCTTCCGGACACCCTGGCCCTCGAAGGCGGCGAGGTGATGACGCGCACGACCACGACCGTCGTGCTGGTGTGGAAGGGAGTCATGGAAGCCGGCGCCTTCGGCATTCCGCAAGCATCCCTGCAGCTCACGGATGCACCGACCGTTTCCACTATCCTTCACCTCCCCGCCGGCGTCCCGATGCGCGTGGACGTGAACCTGTCGTGGACGGGATCCGCCGACCTGAACCTTGAGGTCTTCGACAGCATGACGCGCCGCTGCCGCAGCGACAACGGGTACGGCGGCACGTTCCAGGCGGTGGACGCCACGGAATCCTGCACGTTCCCGTGGATCGATCCCGGGACACAGCCGCGCGAGTGGCGGATCGGGGTGTTCGCATTCGACGGCGCCCAGGAGGACATCCCGTTCGAAGTGACGGTTTCGGTTGCCACGTGGCCCGACCTCCCCCGCTACGACATCCGCCACGGCCCGTCGGGATCCGCGTCAACGATTCCCGACGCCAACGTTCCGGGCCCATTCCAAACCGACGTTGCCGAGTACGATTTCGGCGCCATGGTCGTCGAGGATCCGGTGACCGGACGACCGTATCCCGTGCGCGTCCTCGGCGCCGTCCACCACCCTACCACGGGCACCGGCCCGTTCCCGGTCGTCGTGTTCATCCACGGCCGTCACAACTCATGCGAAACGAGCCTCCCGACGGCCGGCCGGTACAATTCCGGATGGACCTCGCAATGCCGGGAGGCCCCTGCCGGGTTCGAGGCCGTTCCCAGCCATCGCGGCTACGATGACGTGGCGAGCCTCCTCGCAAGTCACGGGTATGTGGTGGCATCCATCGATGCGAACGACATCAACGTCCTCGATTCCCCGCGGTACCCGGTCCCGGCGAACCCGCCCCGCGGCGACGATGGATTGGATGCGCGTGCCGCCCTCATCCTGCGCACGCTCGACGAATTCCGCGCCGTCCATGAGGGCGGTCCCGCGAGCCTCGCCACCGGCGCCGCAAACCCGGAGCTGGCATCATTGGAAGGCCGCCTCGACCTGGCACGCCTCGGCCTCATGGGACACTCCCGCGGCGCAGAAGCCGTGACACGGACCCCCGCGTACGCAGGCGAAGTCGGCCACTGGTCGGCGGAATCGTACGCGGCCGTGTATTCCCTCGCAGGCATCCGGCGCTTCTTCCTTCCGGATGCCGCCGTTCCCATCATCCGCGGACCCACCGCGTACGCGTCCGTGATGCCTTACTGTGACGGGGACGCATTCTGGCTCGGGAATGCGGACTTCCACGACCTGTTCGCCGCCCGCGCCGACCATGGCCCCCTCACCCAGCTCCTGTTCATGGGCGCGAACCACAACTACTACAACACCGAGTGGCCGCAGGATGACGCGGGAATGAAGTGGAGGGACGATCCATACTGCCGCCCGGACGTGACGGAGGACGGGGTCGGTCACGGTCGCCTTTCTCCTGCGGACCAGGGGCGTCACCAGCGCGTGTACATGACCGCGTTCTTCCGCCTTCATGTGGGGGGCGAGATCGTGTTCGCACCCCTGTTCACGGGTGCCGCGCCGCCGCCGTCGGGTGCATGCCCGGAGGGCGTGGAGGCATGCCCGGGTCTGGTCCACGTCTCGTATCACCCGCCCGCGTCCGCGCGGTTGCGGTTGCTTCTTGAAGATGCGGCTTCAGCCAGGGCCCTTGGGCTGAATGCCGTCGGAGGCCCCTCCTCATTCGACGGCTTCGACACGGTCGATTGGTGCGACCCGTTCGACCTGGACGCGGTGACGCCATGCCAGTGGCCCCGGGTTGCCGGACTCGCTCCGCGCCTTGTCCTGTCGTGGACCGGCAACGCGCGATGGCGAACCATCATCCCCGATGCGGCCGACGATCTGTCCGGGTTCGACACACTGGCCTTCCGCATCGGCGTCGATTTCGTGGAAGGGTCGGCGCCTGGTGGCATTCCGCCGAAGCTTCGCGTTGTCGTGGAGGACGCAGGCGGCCGGCGATCGAGCGTTGATGTCGCGGACCATTCAGGGGCGATCTTCCGTCCGCCCGGCCTTGACGGGCGCCGGATTGCCCTCAACCAGGTTCGGCTCCCCTTCACCGCATTCGAAGGGGTGGACCTGGGGCAGGTGAGGGCGATCGAGTTTGCATTCCCCCAATCGACGCCCGGCACGGTGCAGGTCGCCGAACTCATGGCTCTGGCCGGCGGCTCATGATCGTCCATCATGCCAGGATCGCGGGGACGCATGCCGCCCGGAACGCGGTTTGCCGTCATGCGTGGCGTTGCACGGCAACGGATGCGTCGCCTGCGCCCCAGGCACGCGGCGATGGGGCGGGCCGTTCGGCCAATCCCCGGTCGGCCCGCCTGCGGCTCAGCCGACCCTCTCTTCCTCCAGCACCGCCAATCCGGCGCCGGGTCGCACATCCGTCGGCTCCACGGTGAAGTAGAACGTCGCGCCTTCACCGGGCCTGCTGTCCGCCCAGATGCGCCCCCCCTGCTGTTCAACGGCGCGCCGCGCCGAGTACAATCCAAGGCCGGTTCCGGAGTAGGTTTCACTGCCCGCGAGACGTTCGAACGGACGGAAGAGTCGGGCCGCGTCACGGACCGAATCGAATCCGATGCCGTTGTCCCGGACAAAGAACACGTGTTCCCCGGACTCGGCGAACGCTCCAACCTCGATCGTGGCGCTGTCCGTTCCGGACCGGCCGGAGCGGGAATACTTCCACGCATTGCCCAGGAGGTTCTCGAGGATGACGCGGACGAGAGCTGCGTCCCCTTCAACGACCAGACCCGGTTCCACCTGGACGTCGATCCGGGATTCGGGTTCCCTATCACGAAGCTCGGACGCGATTTCGTGCGCCAGGCCAGTGACATCCACGCGGGTTGCCGTGCGGGATCCGCGACCGATCCGAACCAGGGTCACGAGGTCCGTGATGAGGCTGCTGATCCGCCCGCTCTCCCGATGAAGCCGGGAAAGGTACCCTTGCGCAGCCGGATCCGCGGTGTCGCCATACTCTTCCAGGAAAGCAGCCGTCAACATCTCGATGCCGCGAATGGGGCCCCGGAGATCATGGGACAGCGTCTGGGTGAACGCTTCAAGGTCCTGCACCGATTCCCGCACCGCCCGCGTGCGTGCTTCCACGCGCTCCTCGACGACCCGGTTGAGCCTTGCGATCTCGTCGCGGCTGAGGGGAACGTCCGTCACGTCGGTGCACAGGTTCACCACGGCAGCCGGTTCGTCATCACCCTGCGGGACGGCGAAACTGATGCAAACGTACCTGCGTTTCTCGTCACCACCGGGCGGAGCGCCAGCGCTGGGTCGCTCATCCATCATGATCATGACAGACCCGTTCTGAACCGAGGCCTCATCGTAACCGACGCTTGCGATGGCCGCATCACCGAAGACCTCGAGAGGGGTTCGCCCGAGCACGTCGGCGCGATGCACGCCGAATGCGGTCTCGAATTGCCGGTTCACGAGCATGAAGCGCCCTGCCGCATCCTTCATCGAGAATATTGCCGGCATGGCATCCACGACCCGCTCGAGGACGCGATTCCTGGCCCGACCCTGCTCCAGTGCGCGGTGGACGACCTCGTCCCTCCCGTGATGCTCGAGTGCAATCTCGATGGTTGCGCGCAATTCCCGCGAGCCATACGGCTTCACGATGTAGCCCACGGCGTTGGCGCCCCGCCCGTGCTCGATCGTCTCCTCGTCGGAGTAGGCAGTAAGGTACACGATCGGCACCCGCATGGTGTCGTGGATGCGTTTGGCAGCCTCCACTCCGTCGCCGCGACCTCGGAGCCGGATGTCCATGAGAATGAGGTCAGGACGGTCGTGAGCCGCCCGTGTCACCGCATCGTTGCATGTGGCCGCGATTCCGCTTACCGTGTACCCCAAGTCCTCCAACGTGGCTTTCAGGCCCAGCGCGATGACACCCTCGTCTTCCACGATCATGACTCGTGCAGCGGGCCATTCGTCACCGGGCCGACCACGTGACGGGAGTCGGTCGGAGCCGGCCATGGTCCGGAGTCGGTCGATTTCGTGCAAATATGCTTCGGACCGCCGCAGCCGTCGAACCTGCCAAGGCATGGGGCAAGCTGCGCCTGCACGAGGAGCCGAGGAGGCTGATGGCGCCACCACCGGAAGGTCAGGTCCACACCAGCAATCGGATGGGGATGCGGCGAACGATGACCTCGCCCCAAGGGTCTCGGATCGGCGATGCAGGATGGCGGGGAGATGCAGGCACGGTCGTCGCCACGGCAGGAACGACGCCCCTCCCTTCCGGTAGTGCCAACGTAAGGAAAATCGTCCATCAAGGGGTCGCCATCTGGGGGCGGCGGAGGAGACCAACTCGCTGCGCTCGCTGGCCCCTGTCCTCGGCGGCTTCGCCGCCTGCGCAGCAGGTGGCGGGGTGGGGTGCAAGTCGACCTGACGTGGGCAAGTCCCACGTCGTTGTCCTCGGATCCGCTTCCCGGATCCTGCGGCGTCCCGACGTGGCCAACGCCACGTCTCGGTCCTCGGATCC
>JBFILE010000263.1:0-5727 GCA_041599855.1 Thermoplasmatota archaeon | reverse complement strand
GGTGCGCGCCGCGCGCCGCCCGCTGGAACCCGTGCCCCAACACCTTTCAACCATCACCTCGCATTCCACGCGCATGAGCCGCCCCTTCCGGGTTACAATCGTACAATTCGACCAGGATTCCGATGACCCCCACGAGAACCTGGCCGCCCTCATGGAGTACGTGAAGAGCCATCGCAGGAGCGACCTCATCGTGTTCCCGGAACTCGCCCTCCACGGCCACGAGATCACCTACGATCATGAACGGCAGATGCGCTCGGCGCTGCGGGCCGTCACACGTGCCGAACTCGACGCGTTCGATGCCCACATCCGCAAGGAGGAGGCAAAGGTCGTGTACGGCGAACTCGTCGGGGAGGAAGGGAAGCTCTACAACATGGCCACGTACACCGATGGCCACGAACGTGTGAGTTACGCGAAGACCCACGTCCACTGGAGCGAACCCTTCGAGCCCGGCCACGAATTCCCGGTGGTCCACTCGCATCCGCATGCTCCCCTCGGCATGCTCATCTGCTTCGACGCCGCTTTCCCCGAAGTGCCCCGCCTGCTTGCCATCAACGGGGCGAAGATCATTGTCAACATCAGTGCGATCCCCGAGCACTTCCCGTTGAAATACGTGCACCGAAGGCTCGTGGGTTGCTCCATGGAGAACCAGGTGTTCACCATTTTTGCGAATCGGCGAGGCGATGGATTCCTCGGCGGCAGCGCCATCGTGGACCCGCGCGGAGAGATGGTTGCGCTTGCCGACGACAAGCAACCGATCCTTGAAGCCACGATTGATCTCATGGCCATCGACGAGTGGCGCCAGGAGGAGCCGCTTTTCCCGAACCGGAAACCCGCCCTTTACGGGGATATCACCCGGACGTGAACGCACAAGCCCCCATCGGGTACGTCAGCATACCCGGCTGCGATCGCGGGAGGGGACTCGGAACGCGCCCAGATACACCCCCACACCAACAGCGGAAGTTGCATGGGCCCTCGCGCGCGAACCATTCAACGGCGCGTGCGTGAGGCCGACCCGTTCGCCTATGCGACATTCCTAAGTAAGATGGAATCGTGGTTCCGGACTGGCACCATGTGCAGTGTTTGCGGAATTGCAAGCGAAGAGCCCGACCCTTCGAATATCCACCTTGTTCTCGGGATGCTTCATGCCACCCGGCACCGGGGCCCGGACGCTTGCGGGGTGTTCACCTGCGATGGCGCGAGCGGGTCGCCGGCGCGCGAGGTCCATCTTGCGGCGACCCCTGCCGCACTGGCCGAGGCCATTCCGGCCCGCGGGTTGGCAACGCGTGTCGCCCTTGCCCAATCCCGTCTCACGATCACGGGTTCCGCGGACGCCCACCAACCCCTGGTCTCGCGGGACGGCAGACTCGCGCTCGCCCACAACGGCGAAGTGTACAACCATGCCGTCCTGGCGGACATCCTCGGCGAGTCCCGCGACTCCCTGACCGGAAGCGACAGCGAAGTCGTCATGCGTGTTCTCGAACATCATCACCGCGCCACGTCCGGGAACCTTGCGGAATCGGTACGGCGGACGGTCGGGATGTTGTCCGGCATGTATGCACTCGCCGTCACGGATGGCGAGATGGTCGTCCTTGCCCGGGACGCGATCGGCAAGAAACCGCTCTACTACGTGGACGGCGATGAGCGCTTCGGCTGGGCAAGTGAACGCAAGGCCCTCGTCGAGTTGGCGGTGGATCAGGAGGCCCGCATCGAGCGTTTGGAACCCGGCGCGGTCCTTGTACATGAGCGTGGAGGGAGGACGGACATCTCCCGCGTGGAAACCCTTGCGGCTCCCGCCATCGACATCACCGATCCGGAGGTCGCATTGGAGACGTACCGGACGGCCCTTGATGCCGCGATCGCGCGGCGTACACAAGGGCTGGATCGGTGCGCGGTCTTCTTCAGCGGAGGTGTGGACAGTGTTGTCGTGGCGCGCCTCCTCCAGTTGAGGGGTATCGATGTCACCGGGTACGTGGTGGGGGCTGCCGGATCCTCGGACGTGAAGTACGCGACGGAGGTTGCGGCGGAAATGGATCTTCCCGTCCGCGTAACCACCGTGGACGAGGATGTTGTTGAAACGGAACTCCCCCGGATCATCAAGGCCACGGAGCTCCACGGCCCCATGATGACCGAGGTGAGCGTTCCCATGTGGTTCGCTGCGAAAGCGGCGCATGAGGACGGGCACCGGGTCGTGTTCACGGGCCAGGCCGCGGACGAGTTGTTCGCCGGATATCCTTGGTATCGGGGCGTCCTCGAATCGGATGGGCCGCTCACGCTGCATGCGCGATTATGGGAGGACATCCGCGCGCTTCCGTTGGACACGCTGGAACGGGAGGACCGCATCTCGATGGCGTGGAGCCTTGAGATGCGGGCACCGTTCCTGGATGCGGAGGTGATCCGCGTTGCGATGCGGATTGATCCCACGGTGAAGCTCAATGATGCCGACGACTCCATGGGCAAGCGGCCCCATCGGCGCCTCGCCGAAGCGGTAGGTGTGCCCCGGTCCGTTTCATGGCGTACCAAGGTCCCCGCACAGGACGGAGCCAGCATCCATGAGCTCCTCGAACGCATGGCGGAACGGCGGTTCCCGAGCCGCGTGCCGGATTCGGACGTCCCGGATTTCGGGAGCAACTACCGGTATCGGGATCAGCCGGGAATGTATGGGACCCCGAAGGTGCGTGCGCTGCTCGATGAGGTCGTGAGGGATGGCGGAATCCTGGTGGCTGATGGCGACGGGACCGCACAGCCCCCTTCGCGGCGCGTTGTCGTCCGCGATGTGCGACGGGCGACCACGGCCCCTGCAGTGCGCTGATGCGGAACAGATGGATGCGCGAGGAGCACGAGTCCGGATCAACGGGTATGGCGGGATGTTCCGGGAACGGCGGGGGCCGGGGCCGAACGATTGAGGCGCAGAGAATCACGGGAAGGACGCAGGCGAGGCAGGAACGGCAGTATGCTCCGGGCATGCGTCCATCGGATCTGCCACCCCTGGCAGGGATACGATGCCTGTTTTACGCGCTTCTCGCCCGGTTTCACCAACAGTGTGCCCATTTCCGGACGCGATGGCTAAAGGGATGGAAGCCTTAGCTTGCATTGTGATCAACGCGCTCCTCACGCGCAAGCAATGGGACGCCCTGCAAGCGGCGGCCACCCATGGCTATTTCAAGATCCCGCGCGCGGTCAACCTGGTGGAATTGGCAGCCATCATCGGTTCCAGTCCCGCCGCACTCTCCGAATTGCTGCGCCGCGCCGAGGAGAAGGTCATGATGGCCTTCGTCGAAGGTCGATTGGCACTCGTGGCACCTGGCCACAAGGACCGGGGCTCGGTTGAGCCCTCGCGTCCATCGGACCCGCAGTAACCCGAATGTTTGCACTCCCGATCGGAGTTTGCGTGACGAAAGGTTTTCACCCCCTCGACCGTTGCCCGACCCATGATGGAGGAGGTTACCACGATCACCGTGCTCGGCGCCGGTGACATGGGCCATGGCATCGCTGAACTCGCCGCCCTTAAAGGGTTCGAGGTTCGCGTTCGCGACATCAACCAGCAGGTTCTGGACGTGGCCATGGCCAAGGTCCGCAAGAGCCTGGACAAGTTGGCCGCGAAGCAGGTCGCGACGACGGAAGCCGCGGATGCGGCATTCAACCGGATCACGTTCACCACGGACCTTGCGAGCGCCCTCAAGGATACCCGGTTCGTCATCGAGGCGGTCCCGGAGAACCTTGATCTGAAACGGAAGGTGTTCAAGGAGGTGGAGGAGCTCGCGCCCGCCGCGGCGATCTTCGCAACGAACACGAGCACCATGAAGGTCACGGAGATCGCAGAAGGGATCGTGTCCCGCGACCGGGTGGTCGGCATGCATTTCTTCAACCCGGTGATGCTCATGGATCTCATCGAGATCATCCCCGGGATCGCGACGCGGCCGGAGGTCCTCGAGACCACGCGGCTGGTCAGTGAGCGCCTCGGCAAGCAGGTTGTCGTGTGTGCCAAGGATTCCCCGGGCTTCATCACGAGCCGCCTCGTGAGCGTGTGGGTCGGTGCCGCCGTCCTCTTCAATGAGAAGGGCGACGGATCCCGGGAAGCCATTGATGGCGCCCTCAAGTTCGGCGCTGGATTCCCCATGGGAGCCTTCGAACTCGCGGACTACACGGGTCTTGACGTGGGGTATCACGCGAGCGAGTATATCGCATCCAAGCTGGGCAGTGCCTACAAGCCCCTGCCCTCCCTTGCGAACCTCGTCCATGCGGGCAAGCTCGGGAAGAAGACCGGGGAAGGATTCTATCGATGGGAAGGTTCTCGTCTCGTGACACCCCCCACGCCCGACAAGGCCAAGGAGTTCGACGCCGCCAAGGTCCTCGCCGTGGTTGCCAATGAAGCCGCCCGACTTGTCGATCAGGGCGTGGGGACAGCGGAGGACATCGACAAGGCGATGCGTCTCGGATGCGCGTTCCCGAAAGGACCCCTGGAATGGGCGGACGCGTACGGTCTCGACAACGTGCTCGCCCTCCTTGCCGATCTCAAGGAACAGCACGGGCACGAGCTTTTCGAGCCGTACGAACTCCTTGTCGAACTCGTTGAGGACGGCAGGCTCGGCCGGGCGACCGGGCACGGTTTCCACACGTATTCCCCCAGTCAGGCCGGCGCCACGGAGGACGCTCCCGCATCCGACGGCACCACCGGGGCGGGCACGCGCGTCGAGTACGAGAACGTCATCGTCGACATCGACGAAGGGACCCGGGTTGCGACCCTGACCTTGAACCGACCGCACCGGATGAACGCCATCTCCCCGGACCTCGTGCGCGACATGCGGCAGGCTTTCCGCGCGCTGGACGCCGACGACCGCGTCCGTGCCGTCGTGGTCACCGGATCCGGCGACAAGTCATTCTGCGCAGGTGCAGACCTCACGGAGACGGGCGACATCACACCGGCGACCGCCATGGAGATCGCCCGCAACCTGAATCTCGTTCTCCTCGACTTCGAGCGCAGCGGAAAGATCGTCATCGCGGCGTTGAACGGCTACGCGTTCGGCGGCGGCCTCGAGATCGCTCTTGCATGCGATTTCCGCCTCGCGGCGAAGCGCGTGAAACTGGGCCTCACGGAAGTGACGCTGGGACTCATCCCCGCAAGCGGGGGAACGCAGCGGCTCCCGAAGCTGATCGGGCTTGCACGCGCCAAGGAGATGGTGCTCCTCGGCGAACGGGTAACCGCGGACGAAGCAAAGGCAGCGGGCCTTGTGACCCGCGTGTGCGAGAACGAATCATTCGCGGACGACGTCGCGGCCTTCGCAACGCGCGTCGCCAAGGGGGCGCCGGTCGCGCAGCGGCTGTCCAAACGCTCCCTCAACCAGGGCCTCACGGTCACGAACGAGCAAGGCGCGGAACTCGAGGCAGCGGCATTCGGCATCCTGCTTTCGACGGAGGACGCGATGGAAGGCGTGACGGCGCTGTTCTCGAAGCGGGAGCCCGAATTCCAGGGAAAATAATCAAGGCGGGACGGAAGGGGCCCCGCCGGGGGCCCCCGAGACCCCGCGCCGATCGGCATCCACTCCCCACGACCCCGTACCGTTCGACACCTGTACGTGCAAGGAATTGTACCTCGTACATCGGCGGCGCCTTGTGCGATCTTCACCAATCCCGGCGTGCGTCATTCTCGCACTCGTGGGGGGATTGTCCATTCTGCCGGCGGTCGCGGCGGCAACGCCCACCATTGTTACGCTGACGGTGGACGAATGC
>JBFILE010000262.1:0-5729 GCA_041599855.1 Thermoplasmatota archaeon | reverse complement strand
TGGATGCCCTTAATAACAGGGGCGTGCCGAATCCGATCCAGCATGGACCGTGAGCTTGAGGAAGGTCGGTTCGTCGCATTCGTGACAGTCCTCTATGCGGCATCCCTCGCCGCTGCCCTCGCCACGGTCGCCCTGTACCTGTTCTTCGAGGGCATCCTGCTCTCCCTCGGCGTCGTGGAGGACCTCGACGGGCACGCGGCCCGCGTCCTTGCCGCCGCATCCCTCTTCGACCTCGTCGCGGTCTTCGGCGGCCTCGCCATGTGGTTGGTCGCGCTGCGCTTCGACTTCAGCCTTGGCGGCATGATCATGGTGAAAAGTTCGGCTGCCGCCGTCTGCCTCATCATGATTCCGACATGGTTCCTTGCGCAGGCATTTCCGGGATTCGAAACCACCTTCGTCCTCACGGCGGGCGCCGTCGTGGCGAGCCTGAACCTCGCGGGCGGCCTCCTGAACCAGCTCGAGGTCACCCCGGCCGCATTCCGCCGCACCATGGTGGCAAGCGGCATCTTCCTCGTCGCCGGAGTGGCGGGTGGCCTCCTTTCGAGCCGAGCCCTGAGCCCCATCGGAGCGGAGACAGGCCTGACGGTGGTCGCACTCCTGGTTGCGAACCTGCTCCTCATCGGGGCAGCCGCGGCCGCAGCCTACCACGGGTTGACGATGTGGCGGGAGATCTGGCGACCGCTGGATCGTGAAGTGCGCCGGGCCGCGGCACGGGCACGCACCCTTGCCGAGCCGGCGTGGCATTGACCCGATCGGTCGGGTTCAGAGTCGCATCGCGTGCTCAAGACCCGCGGGGGGCGTCGGCGCGACCGGTGCCGCACGGGTCGGAGCCGGCGGCGAATCCGCGGTACGGGCCGCTGCTGCGCCCGGGGTCGTGGTGAGGAACGCCTCAAGGGCGCGTCGTTCCAGGCCGCGGAGCTTGCGTGCGATCACGCTCTTGGAGAATCCGAGGTTGTCGCCGAGTTCGCGGACGCCGCAACGCTTCGGCTCGTCGTAGTAGCCACTTTCGAGGGCCACGCGGAGGAGGTCGCGGTCGTCGGTGGAGAGGGATTTCGCGGACAGGGCGGCGGCGCTCGCGAGGGACGGGCGGTAGTCGCCGACGCGTACGAGTCGGAGCGTCATTTCGGCGTCGTTGTTGGCCACGTCGCCAACGGCTTCATACACCCGTTGGATGCCGTCGCCGTCCTCACTGCCGATGGCGTGCTCGACGACGCCGCGCCGGACGGTGCGGCGGATCATGGCACCTCCGCCGAGTTCGTCGTGGACGATGTGTTCCACGCTGACCGGGTCTCCTGCGCCGGGGCGGGCACGGCGCACACAGTAGGTGAGCCATCCGGGGCCTTCGCCCACGACTTCGCGGGAAAGGATCGGGGGGATCGTGGGTCGTGCGATGATGCCGCGGAGTTCGTCAAGGGCCGAGGGTTTGCCCAATACCTGGTTCATTTCCCATGCCACATCCCCGGTCACGTGGATGGCCTGGGCGTGCTCGACGAGCCCTTCGTGGGTGAGGATGTACGTGGTGTGTTCCGGAAAATGGGTGTCCCCGCCCATTTCGAACACGAGTTCCCTGAATGTCATCTGACGCCTCCCTTCTCCGTGCCATGCATACACATCCCAATGAATAAATGTGGCGCACATCGAAAGGATTCAGACGGCAGGCCCGAAATCGGAGTCAAAGATGCCATGCGATTGATTGGTGCAGGTTGTCCCCGACATGACCGCGTGCGTCCGCGTGCGGAGTCCGGCCGCTGATGGATCCACATTCGGAATCCTCCCGCCGGTCCATTCACATGGCGGGCCGGCCACTCCCCTCCCATGGCAACTTCGGCAGGATGCGGCCATCGACAGGCGCATAAGCCGCCACGATGTGCCGATCAACGTGTCGCGCCGCGACGAACCCATTCCCCGGTCGCAGACGCGCCTGTTCGGTGATCCCGTGGCCGAGCCCGAACCCGCGGCCGCGCCGGCACCCAGCAAACGGCGTCCCACCGAACCGGACAAGGCGTCCGAACCCGACGTCGTGAGCGTTGCCGACGTGACCCGACTCGTCGCCGACACCATGTCCCGGGAACCGGGCCTCCGGAACGTGTGGATCCGCGGCGAGGTCAGCAACTTCAAGGCCCACGTGAGCGGCCACTGGTACTTCTCCCTCAAGGATGACGAGAGCCAGATCGGCGCGGCGTGCTTCCGCGGCGCGAACAGCCGCATCCCGTTCGAGCCCGAGAACGGCCTGTCCGTGATCGCCCTCGGCACCGTCGAGGTGTACAAGCCCCAGGGCAAGTACCAGGTCATCGTCCGCGACATGAAGCCGGACGGGGCCGGTGCGCTGGCCCTCGCGTACGAGCAGCTGCGGCGTCGCCTCGATGCGGAAGGCATCTTCGATGAGGCGCGGAAGCGCCCGCTCCCGCCGATGCCGCGTCGGGTGGGCGTCATCACGAGCATGTCCGGCGCGGCTGTCCGCGACGTGGTGAGTGTCGCGCAGCGGAGGTGGCCGGGCGTGCAGCTGATCCTGCGGGGCGCGCGCGTGCAAGGAGAGGGCGCGGCCGAGGAGGTTGCGCGCGCCATCCGGCTTTTCAATGAGAATGATGCGGCCGATGTGCTCATCGTGGGCCGCGGCGGCGGCAGCATGGAGGACCTCTGGGCGTTCAACGAGGAGGTCGTCGTCCGCGCCATCGCGGCTTCGCGCATCCCGGTGGTGAGCGCCGTGGGCCATGAGACGGATTTCACCCTCGCGGATTTCGCCGCGGACCTCCGGGCGCCGACACCGAGCGCGGCCGCCGAGATCGTGGTCCCGAGTGCGGCCGACCTCATCGCGGCGCTCCGGCAGGCGGAAGCGGACCTCGCCCGACGCCTCACGAGCCGCGTATCCCTCGCCCGCGAACGATATGCAAGCCTCACGCGCACCATGGCCGCGCGGCGTCCCGACCGCCTTCTCGCGGAGCGGGCGCAGCGCCTTGATGATGCCCGGGAGCGGCTCGCCTTTGCGGCGCGCACCCACGCGGACCGCGGCCGTCGCCGCCTTGCGCACGCATCCTCCCTGCTCCACAGCCTGAGCCCGCTGAATGTGCTCGCCCGCGGATACGCCGTGGCCTTCAACGAAGCCGAGACCGTGCTCCGTTCCGTGAACGATGTCCCCGACGGCGCGGCCGTCCGTGTAATGCTCCACGACGGCGACCTGGATGTGGAGGTCCGGGGACGCCGCACGCGCAACGACTCCCCACCCCTGCCCGATCCCGAGGAATCCCCATGACCAAGAAGACCCCCGTCCCCGCGGATGCCGCGGACGCGCCTGCCGATGAACCCACGTTCGAGGAATCCCTTCGACGCCTCGAACAGATTGTCGCGGAAATGGAACGCGACGACCTGCCCCTCGAAACCGCGTTCCAGCGCTTCGAGGAGGGAACGCGCCTGGCGCGCCTTTGCCAAGGGAAGCTCACCCACGTGGAGAAGCGGTTGGCGGAACTCCTCGACTCGGGCGAGGAACGCACGGTGCGCCTCGAACCGGACGCGTGACGGATCAGCCTTCCACGGGCGCCCGAGCCAACGACGGGCGAGGGGTGCGGGACGCGTTGCCGTGCGGCGCCCGCGCAGGCAAGAGGAAAAGGTTCCGCCCGGGAGGCTCAATTACCGGGCGGATTCAGGAAGGAGGCCGCGGGGATCCGCAAAGCGGATCCCGGTCGGAGGCTCATTTCGACGCATGTCGCGGTCCTTTTTGGCTGGGTGTCCGCGGCGGCCCATGCGCACGAGTTATCCGCCACGGCTCCAAGCGCCGCCATGCGGCCGCACTTGCCCACATCAGACGAGGCCCCTGAATGACATAAGGAGAGTCGTCCAGCATTTGATATGAGCGGGGCGTCTATTTTCGACGGGTCGCCCACGCCACGCCGGCGATTCCGACGAGGACCGCCAGCGGGGATGCGGTCGGAACGGCTGCCATGGGGATTTCGTCGGCCTCGGCCATGGGGATGACCTCCGGTACGGGGATGCCGGGGCCGGGCAGGACCTCGATGGCCGTGGTGCGCGCCACCGACAGGCCGCTGCCGAAGAAGGCGACGGCGGGACTGGGAAGGAGCGGGAAGGCGTCCACGCGGATCACGTACTCGCCGTCCGTCGGGAACGTCATCGTCGCGTGGAAGAGACCGTCCCCGTGGGTGTGGAGTTTGGTGCGGTAGAGGAGGGGGTCCTCGGGGTCCGCGAAGACGGCGACCTCGATCTCGCTGTGGGCAAGGGGCACGCCGGCTTCGTTTGCGACGCGGAAGACGACGTCCCGGGTTTCGCCCGCCATGACGCCGTCGAGACCGTCCATCTGGATGGTGAATCGGCCGCCGCCGGAGACGACGGGGACGGCGGCTGCGGGGGGGACCACCTTGAAGATGAGGGATTCGGCGGCCGTCCAGGCGCCGCGGGTCGCGGTCACCTTGACGGTGTAGTCGCCGGGCACCGCGTTCGTGGTGAGGAACTCGAATACGCCGTCGTACTCGTGGAGCGTGTCGCTCGCCATCACGACGCGGCCGTCGGGGGCGGTGACGAGCGCTTCGAAGTCCACGTGGGGGACGAGTTCGCCGCTGGTCGTGTTGGTGACGACGGCGGCGGACCGGAAGGGGGTCATGGGGCCGACGATGAAGTCGGGGTCGGCGGTGAGTTGGAGGGCGAAGTCGCCTGCGCTGTGGTGGGGCGCTGCGGCGGCGTCCGTCCGGGCGACCTTGGCCGCGGGCACGGGCGCTGCGAGGGCGGCGGGTGCCGCGGACGGGACAGCGATGCCTACGCTGAACGTGGCTTCCGTGACGAAGGGCGCGAAGCTGCGGGCGTTCACGGTCGGGTACGCCTGGTAGGCGGTGAACCGGGCCAGGTAGTCCCCGGTTTCGATGAAGGACAACGTCAGCTCCTGCATCTCCTCATGGGTGTGGGTGTGGACGCGGGCGACCGGGAAGTCGTCGAAGACGCGGAAGACTTCGACGAGGACATCGGTGTGGGGGATGAGGACTTCCGAGGCGTCCATGATGCCGTACGTGAAGGTCGTCGGCACACCACTTGCGGCGCGCGGGGGCACGTCGACGTCGAGGGTGGCGGGTTCGATGACGGCGGAGCCGTCGACGTAGCCGGTGAAGTTGGATTCGCCGCCGCCGGGGATCATGGCGCGGACCTCATAGGTGCCGGGTACGGCCC
Source organism: Thermoplasmatota archaeon (assembly GCA_041599855.1). GTDB lineage: Archaea > Thermoplasmatota > SW-10-69-26 > JACQPN01 > JAJPHT01 > JBFILE01. Next base: position 563 of record JBFILE010000262.1, on the reverse strand, counting down.
AGCCGGTTTCGAGGCTGACGACGCCGTCGTAGTCGTGAAGGCTCGCGCTCTCGAAAAGCGTGACCCCGTTCAGGGTGAGGCTGATCATGCCGTCGTTGTGGCGTGCGGGGGCTCCCGCGTCGTCGAAGAGCACCCATCCGTAGACACCGTAGCCGCCGGGGAGTTGGCGGCCGTCCGCGGGCGCATCATGGCGAACCTGGAGGCGGGCGTCCCCGTGTTCGTGGTCCTGGGCGACTGCGAACGGGGCGGAGGCGAGGAGGGTGAAGATGACGATGGCGATGGCCGGGCGATGGTGCTGCATGACGCGTCCCCGTTTCGCGAGGGCGCATTCCCCTTCTTAAAGTCGCCCTCAGACCTCTTGACCAGTGTGGATGGGGGCGACCGGGTGGGGTGGGGAACGGCATGCCATGTTCGGGATGTCGTGCCACGGGCGTCACGCGGCGGGGGTCGCTCCGCGGGGGGATGCGGCAGTGGGTGGCGGGATGGTGGTGCCAACTTGAGGCAACATGTCCCCCAAGGGGTCGCCATCCGGGGGCGGCGGGGCGCGTGGAATGAGGGGTGGG
>JBFILE010000261.1:0-5735 GCA_041599855.1 Thermoplasmatota archaeon | reverse complement strand
GGGGTCGCCTCCAAGGGGGGCGGCGGAGCCGGGCGGAAGGGGGCGTAGTGCCAACTTGAGGATCATCGTCGCGCAAGTGGTCGCCATCTGGGGGCGGTGGAGGCGACCAGCTCGCTGCGCTCGCGGGTCCCTGTCCTCGGCGGCTTCGCCCCCTGCGGCGCAGGTGGAGGAGTGGGGTGCAGGTCGCGCCGGAGGCGCGCCGGGGGTGGTCTGGTGGGGGCCCCAACTGTCACACCCACCCCTCGCGGCCCGCGCGACCGCGTTGACTTGGCACCCCCCGTGGGGGCGGCTACCGAGCCGCGCAACGCGCGACGAGGTTGGGGGTGGGTTGGTGGGGGCCCCAACTGTCTCACCCACCCCGCGCGACCCGCGCGGAGATCAAAAGGCTGGCGTCCCGACGCTCCTCACCATGCAAGTCGGCCTGCCGATGATGGTTCAAACCGCCCGCGACCGGAGCCCCTTCACCGCAAGCCCGATCCCGTCCGGCGCCATGCCGTCCTCGACGCGCTTCACGAGCGCGCTCCCCACAATCACGCCGTCGGCCCCGGCATCGCCGAGCGCCTGCACGTGTTCCGGGGAACTGACGCCGAATCCGACGGCGACGGGCACCTTGCCGGCCACGTCCTCCTTAACGCGCGAAACGAGGCCGCGCGCCTTGTCCGCGACATCGCTCCGGGCTCCGGTCACGCCGAAGCTCGAAACGAGGTACAGGAATCCGCGGGTGGCTTCCGCGAGGCGTGCCACCCGCTCCGGCGGCGTGGCCGGGCTCGCAAGCTGGATCAATGCAACATCTGCGGCATCGAGGGCGTCCCGCAGGGGCCCACTCTCTTCGAGGGGAAGATCGGGCACGATGAGCCCGTCAACGCCGGCCTCCTTGCATTGCGCCGCGTACGCGTCGAGACCCACCCGGTAGATGGGGTTGTAGTACGTCATCAGGACGAGGGGCTTGGTCACGCCCTTCGCGCGGAGCTCCCGCACCATGCGCAAGGCGTCCGCGGGTTTCGCGCCGCCGTCGAGTGCCCGGACACCGGCCTTCTGGATCACGGGTCCGTCGGCGACGGGATCGCTGAATGCCACACCGATCTCGACGATGTCGGCGCCGCCTTCGGCAAGCATGGCTTCGATGTGGGCCATGCTGGTCGCGTAGTCCGGGTCCCCGCACATGAGGTACGTGATGAGTGCGGGACGCCCTTCCGCGCGGGCGGTTTCGAATGCCTTCGGAATGCGCCCGGTCACAGGGATTCCCCCAGTTCCTTCAGGAGGGTGTGGACGTCCTTGTCCCCGCGGCCGCTCACGGTGATGCCGATGGTGGCCTCGGGACCGAGCTCGCGGGCGAGCTTGATCCCATGCGCCACGGCATGGGCGGATTCCAGGGCGGGAAGGATGCCTTCCGTGCGGCAGAGAAGCCGGGTCGCCTCAAGGGCTTCCTTGTCGGTGACGCCCACATACTCGGCGCGGCCCGTGTCCGCGTAGAAGCTGTGCTCGGGCCCCACGGCCGGATAATCGAGGCCTGCGCTCACGCTGTGGGTTTCATGGATCTGGCCTTCCGCATCCTGCAGGAGGTACGAGAGGGCCCCATGGAGGACGCCGGGTTCACCGCCTGCGACGCTCGCGCTGTGGAGTCCCGTCTCGATGCCGTGGCCTGCGGCTTCGGCACCGATGAGGCGCACGTCCGCGTCGTTGCGGAACGGGTAGAAGGTGCCCATGGCGTTGGACCCGCCGCCGACACATGCGATGACGGCCGCGGGGAGTCCGCCGGCCTTCTCGATGAATTGCGCGCGCATTTCTTCGCCGAGGATCTTCTGGAAGTCCCGGACGATCATGGGGTACGGGTGGGGGCCGACGACGCTCCCGATGAGGTAGTACGTGTCCTCGACGTTCGCCACCCAGTCGCGGAGCGCTTCGTTCACGGCATCCTTCAGGGTTCGCGACCCGGCTTCAACAGGATGGACCTTGGCGCCCATGAGGCGCATGCGGAAGACGTTGAGCGATTGCCGCTCCACGTCCTTCGATCCCATGTACACTTCGCAGTCGAGGCCGAGGACGGCGCATGCCATGGCGCTTGCGACGCCGTGCTGGCCGGCGCCGGTTTCCGCGATGACGCGCTTCTTCCCCATCTCCCGCGCCAAGAGGGCCTGGCCCATGACGTTGTTGAACTTGTGGGCGCCGCCGTGGACGAGGTCCTCGCGCTTGAGCCAGATGCGGGCGCCGCCCACATGCTCTGTGAGGCGCTTCGCGTACGTGAGGGGCGTGGGCCGTCCGCCGTACTCCGTCATGTAGCCGCGGAGTTCCCGGACGAAGGCTTCGCTCGATGCGATCTTCGCGTAGGATTCCTCGAGTTCGGCCAATGCCGGCATGAGGGTTTCCGGGACGAAGCGGCCGCCGTAGGGGCCGTACCGTCCGTCCACGGGCACGCGGTCGTAGTCGGGCTTGTCCGTGGGAGTCTCGGAGTTCACGGCTGCGGTTCCTCCTGATCCATGTGCGTCACATGGGGCCGAGTTTCTCACCCGCGATGCGGGCGTTCTCGATGAAGGCGCGGATCCGCTCCGGATCCTTCGCCTTGTCGGTTTCCACGCCGCTCGACACGTCCACGCCCCACGGTTGCACCGTGGCGATGGCGTCGGACACGTTCTCGGGCGTGAGGCCGCCGGCGAGGATGATGTGCCGGGGCAGGAGCGCGTCGCGCATGGCGCGTGAGCGCTTCCAGTCGGTGAGTTCGCCGGTGCCACCATACCCGTCGTCGGCGGCATTGTCGATGATGATGGTGCGGACCTCGTCGGGTGTTGCGTGGGCGATGGTGGGGCGGCAGCTCAGGATGTAGCGGCAGCGGGGGTAGTTCTCCCTGAGTTTCTCAAGGGTGCCCGGGGCCGGCCGGAAGGGGAACTGCAGGGCGCGCGGCTGCACGTCGAGGATGATGCGTTCCAGGGTCTCGTAGTCCCGCTCGGCGGTGACGGCGACCGTGGTCTGGAACGCATTGGCGAGGCGCATGAGTCGGCGCGCCTCGTCATGCTCGAGGTTCCGATGGCTGAACGGGGAATCCACAACGAAGCCGAGCGCGTCCGCCTCGTCCGCGGCCAGGACGTCTTCATCGCGCATCATCCCACAGATCTTGACTCGGATCAGGTAATCATCTCCTCGAGTTGCTTGGCGGGGTCGAGTGCCCGCATGAGTGCGGAACCCACAAGGACGCCGTCGGCGCCTGCTGCGAGTTCCCGGGCGATGTCCGCCCGCGTGTCTGCGCCGGAGAGCGCCATCGTGGGCGCCCGCTTCCCGGCTTCGGCAAGGACGCGCGCCGCGCGTCCGGGGTCCATGGTGAGATTCCGGAGGTCACGGTTGTTGATTCCGATGATGTCGCTTCCGGCATCGGCGGCGCGGTCGTACTCGTCCCTGGTGTAGACTTCCATCAGGACTTCAAGACCGCGGGTATGGGCTGCCCGGATGCTCCCTGCCAGGTCCCAGTCCGCTGCGCCCCGTTCGATGATGGGCAGGATGAGGAGGACGGCGCTGGCACCGCAGGCGCGGGCGGCGTCGAGTTGGGCGTCGCTGACGACGAAATCCTTGAACAGGACCGCAGCGCCGGTCCCCGGCGCCTGTCCGGCGGCGGTTCCCGGCGCGGATGCGGTGGAGGCGCGCGGCGCGGGTGCGGCACGGGCGCCCGACCCCGGCCCGGGATGGGTGCCCGAAGCGGGCACGTCCCCGACCGGACCCACGGTTGACGCGGCAACCAGGTTGGCGAGGCTGCCGCCGAACCGCCTCGGCTCGGTGAGGATGCTGACGCCGCGTGCGCCTGCGTCGAGGAATGCGCGGGCAAGCCCGCCCGCATCCGCATCCACGCGGAGTGCCCCCGCCGTGGGGCTCTTGGGCTTGATCTCGGCGACGACAGGGAGTTTTCCGGGCCGTGCGAGGGCGGCCTTGAGGCTCGGTCCCGCGCGCCCCGGCGCTCCCTCGGGAATGCGTCCGTAGTACCCGGAGTCCACGGTGCGGCGGGCGTCCCGGGCGAAGCGGTCGAGTTCGTCCGTCACGTGGGAACCTTCCCACCGGTGGCTTCCACGTAGGCGCGCAGTCGAGCCATGGCGCTCCCGCTTGCGATGCTTTCGCGCGCGAGGGCGATCCCGTCGGCGATGGTGTCCGCCTTGCCGCCGACGAATGCGGCGCATCCGGCGTTCATGACGACGGCATCGGCACGTGGGCCCTGCTTGCCATCCATGACCTCAAGGAAGACGCGGGCACTTTCCTTGATGCTGAGTCCCCCGATGGCGTCGGGCGTGACGCGCGTCATGCCGAATTCCTCGGGGTTGATCGTGAAGTACCGGACCTCACCGTTCTCGACGGCGCCGCACCGGGTGGGTCCGAGGACGCTCACTTCGTCGAGGCCGCCTTCGCCGTGGACCACGAGGGCGCGTTCAACGCCGAGGTTTGCCAGGACAGGCGTGAGCTTCGTGACGAGGCTCGGGTGGAAGACGCCGAGCACCTGCGCCTTTGCGCCGGCGGGGTTCGTGAGGGGGCCGAGGATGTTGAAGACCGTGCGGATGCCGAGTTCGCGGCGGGGGCCGGCGGCGTGCTTCATGGCGGGGTGGAAGTTGGGTGCGAACAGGAAGCCGACGCCCACGTCCTCGATGATCTTCCCGACTTCCGCCGGCGGAAGGGCGAGGTTCGCGCCGATGGCTTCGAGGACGTCTGCGCTCCCGCATGTGGAGGTGACGGCGCGGTTCCCGTGCTTGGCAATCGGGACGCCGGTGCCGCTTGTGACGAATGCGCTCGCAGTCGAGATGTTGAAGGTCTTGATGGGTGCGCCGCCGGTGCCGCACGTGTCCGTGAGCCGTCCTTGCACGACGGGCGCGATGATGCTGCATTTCTCGCGCATGACGCTTGCGAACCCGGTGATCTCCTCCACGGTTTCGCCCTTCATGCGGAGGGCGGTGAGGAAGCCCGCGTACTGGGTGGGCGTCGCGTCCCCGTTGAGGATGATGGTCATGGCTTCCGCGCTTTCCTCACGGTCGAGGTTCTGGCCTTCCACGAGTTTCCCGATGATGGTCTTCATGCGGGTTTCGCCGGGGAGTCCGGTGCCGGTGCCGCCGGCTGTGCTCGTGGGGGTTGCGGGTGCGGGCGTCATGTCCTTGTGGCCTCCAGGAAATTCTTCACGATGCGTTTCCCGTGGTCCGTGAGGACACTCTCGGGATGGAATTGCAGGGCTTGGATCGGGTACCGCGCGTGGCGGATTCCCATGAGTTCACCGTCGTCCTCCGCTCGCGCCGTGATGACGATGTCGTCGGGCAGGGAGTCCGCGTCCACGACGAGACTGTGGTAGCGGCCGACACTGAACGGCGTCGGGATCCCTTCGAGGACGCCTTCGCCGTCATGGGTCACGATGCAGGATTTCCCGTGCATGACGCGCTTCGCGTGGACGACCTTGCCGCCGTACACGTGGGCGAACCCCTGCATGCCGAGGCATATCCCGAGGGTCGGCACGCTGCGGGAGAGGCCGGTGAGGATGTCGGCGCACACGCCGAAGTACCGGGGATCGGCAGGGTTCCCGGGCCCGGGCGAGATGATGATCCCGGTGGGTTCGAGGGCTTCGGCCTCCTTCGCGGTGATGGCGTCGTTCCGGTAGACGACGGGATTCCCGCCGAGTTCGCCCACGTACTGGACGAGGTTGTAGGTGAAGGAGTCGTAGTTGTCGATGACGAGGGTCTTGAGGGCGGTCACGAGAAGTCCCCCATGACGTGCAGGAGGGC